>JANMIM010000953.1:0-3762 GCA_031375795.1 Bacteroidota bacterium | reverse complement strand
TGGGTACATATTTATTCAGTGTTTATGTTCTACAAATTTTTTGAAAGTGAAAAGTTGAAAGTGAAAAGTGAAAAGTAATTGGTAATTCGACTTTTCAACTTGTTGCGAACCGGATTCAAATTGATTTACTTCCCTTTTTTTCACTCTTAACTATTCACTTTTCACTTTTCACTCACATAAATCCCAGCTCCAACTTTGCCTCCTCACTCATCATACTCTGCTCCCAAGGCGGCTCAAAAGTGATCTCCACCTCCACCGACTTCACCTCGGGGATCAGCTCCACCTTGCTTTGGATCTCCATCGGGAGGCTGCCTGCGACCGGGCAATTGGGCGAAGTGAGCGTCATGCGGATGTGTACATCGGCAAATGGGGACACGGCGATCTCGTAGATGAGGCCCAGTTCATAGATATTCACGGGGATCTCAGGGTCGTAAATCGACTTGAGCACATCCAGCGTGCGTTTTTCGAGGTCCAAGACCAACTCTGGGTCGATTTGTTCCATCACATTCTGCATCATTTGAACATCTTGATCACTTTGTAAAGCCCCAGCGCGAGTCGCTCGACTTCGGCCTCGGTGTTGTAAAATGCGAAACTGGCGCGCGCAGTTGCCGGCACCCGAAAACGATCCATGAGCGGTTGCGTACAGTGATGCCCGGTGCGCACGGCGATGCCTTGGTAATCCAAGATGGTGCCAATGTCGCTGGCATGGATGCCGTCGATCACAAAAGACACGACAGAAACCTTCTCGCGGGCAGTGCCAATGATACGTAGGTCGGGCAAATCCAGCAGGCGCTCGGTCGCAAGTGCCAGCAGACGCGACTCGTGCGCCAACGCTCCTGCATGGTCCAGCTGGTTCAGGTATCCGATCGCCGCGCCCAGCCCGGCAAATCCCTCGATGTTGGGGGTGCCAGCTTCAAACTTGTGTGGCAGCGCGTTGAAGGTCGTGCTTTCCAAGGTGACGCGGTCGATCATGTCGCCGCCGCCCTGGTAGGGTGGCATTGCATTCAACCATTTTTCCTTGGCATACAAGACGCCAGTCCCGGTGGGGCCAAAGAGCTTGTGGCCGGAAAACACATAAAAGTCGACGTCCAGGTCCTGCACGTCCACACGCAAGTGGGGCACTGCCTGTGCACCGTCCAGCAGCACAGGCACGCCTTGTGCATGCGCGATAGCGATCAACTCCTTGACGGGATTGATCGTACCCAGTGCGTTGGAGACATGGGAAACCGCGAGCAGTTTCGTGCGTGAATTGATCAGGCCAGGCACGGCTGACATGTCCAGCTCGCCGGTGTCGGTGACGGGGATGGCCCGCACCTTGGCGCCTGTCCTGCTTGCGAGCAAATGCCATGGGACGATGTTGCCGTGGTGCTCCATGCCGCTGATGAGGATCTCATCACCAGCTTGCACAAATTGATGCCCAAAGCTGCTCGCCACCAAGTTGATGGACTCCGTGGTGCCCTTGGTGAAGATCACCTCGTGGCGGTGCACAGCATGGATGTATGCTTGGATCGCGTCGCGGCAGCCTTCAAACAGGCGGGTCGCCTGGTCACTCAGGTAATGGACGCCTCGGTGTACATTGGCATTGGAATGCTCATAGTAGTCGCGAATGGCGTCGATCACGACCTGTGGCTTCTGAGAAGTCGCGGCGTTGTCGAGGTAGATCAGCGGCTTCTCATTGGCAGTCGTGCGCAGGATCGGGAAGTCACCCCGCACCTTGCTGAGGTCAAATGGCTGCACGTGGGTCATCGTCGGGGTGAATGCTTCCATTTCATTTTCTGGCTAGGCGTTCCAACAAATCCAATTGCAGCGACTCACGCAGGCCAGGCAATGAAATCTGCTCCAAGACCTCCGCCCCAAAGGCGTAGGTGAGCAAGCTTTTGGCCTTGGCGATGCTGAGTCCACGGCTACGCATGTAAAAGAGGCTCGTCTCGTCGAGGCGTCCGGTCGTGGCGCCGTGGCTGCACTTCACGTCGTCGGCGAAGATTTCGAGCTGCGGCTTGGTGTTGACCTTGGCGCCGTCGCTCAGGAGCAGGGTCTTGTTG
The DNA here is from genome assembly GCA_031375795.1 of Bacteroidota bacterium. Taxonomy (GTDB): domain Bacteria; phylum Bacteroidota; class Bacteroidia; order J057; family JADKCL01; genus JADKCL01. The sequence continues at coordinate 1,720 of JANMIM010000953.1, read as the reverse complement.
GTTTGGAAGGCATTGGTTTTCTGTGCGTCGGGACGCACCATCACCTTGCCATTGAAGACAGTGGTGCTGTGACCGTCGAGCACCGACTTGTAGAGTTCGCTGCTGTGGCAATGCGGTTGTGCATGATCGACCAATGTGTGGTGGTCGACGTGCGTCGTGCCATTCAAGACCGTAAGGCCATTAAAATAGGTGTTGCAGCCGGTGCCAAGATGCAGGGATTGCAGATCGTTGCGCATGACATTCCCCTCGGCACTCATGACCGTCGAGCGAAATGTGCTGTCCTTGGCTTGATGGACTTGGGTGAAATTTGTGAGGGAAAATGCATTGCCCACACTGTTTTGCAGGCTCACCAATTCCAAGGAGGCACCGTCGCCGATGACGATCTCGGAGACGTGATTTTCCCAGACCTTGCCGTCACTCCAATTGTGCCAGAGTTCGACGACTTGGGCGGATGCATGGGCTTCTACTTGGATCAAAGTGCGCGCCTGAACCGCTACCTGATCGCCATAGCCGATGTGCAAGACGATGATCGGCCGCTCGACTTGGATGTTTTTGGGAATGCGAATGTATGCGCCGTCTGTGCTCAGGGCCGTATTGAGCGCCACGAGGGCGCGGCCTCCATAGTTTGCAACCTGTCCTAGATGCTTGGCAACCAGCGCATCGTCGGAATCCAGCAATCCTTTGAGGCTGCCCACTTGGATTTCGGTGGCCGCGATCTTGGAAAGGGTCGCGTCAAAACGGCCATTGACCAAGACGACGATGTCGCCGTCCAGCCCTGCCGGCAAGACATAGTCATCCAACAATCCGGCTGCATCGCCTGCGCCACTTGCTAAAACCCCGGAACCAGGTGCATAATCGCCTGAAACCAAGCCCATGAGGCTGGTGTATTTCCATTCCTCGTGCTTGGTGGTGGGAAATCCCAGCCGCTCAAACTCCGCCAAGGCCGCAGTGCGCAATGCCCACAGTTGGGGGTTGGAGCCACTCGCCATGCTTTTCTGCATCTCGAAATGGCCCGTCCAGGCGCTCACTTTGTGATCAATATCGATGTTGGTGATCATGCTGGCATTCAAACTGTTGCGACGCCGTCGGCTTCGGCCTTGACCCAATCGTAACCTTTTTCCTCCAGCTCCAGCGCCAAGTCCTTGGTGCCAGACTTCACGATGCGGCCGTTGTAGAGCACGTGCACGAAGTCGGGCACGATGTAGTCGAGCAAGCGCTGGTAGTGGGTCACCACGATCACCGCGTTGTTTTCGTTCTTGAGCTTGTTCACCCCATTGGCGACGATGCGCAGCGCGTCGATGTCGAGGCCTGAGTCGGTCTCGTCGAGCAGCGCCAGTTTCGGCTCCAACATCGCCATTTGGAAGATCTCGTTGCGCTTCTTTTCACCGCCCGAGAAGCCTTCGTTCACCGAGCGCTCCTGGATCAACTTGGAATCAATTTCCACGAGCTTGGCCTTTTCCCGCATCATGGCGAGGAAATCCTTGGCGCTCATCGGCTCCAAACCGCGTGCCTTGCGAATCTCCTCGACAGCCGTTTTCAAGAAAGTCACGGTCGTGATGCCCGGAATCTCCACGGGATATTGAAAAGCCAGGAAAATACCCGCCCAGGCGCGTTCCTCGGCATTCAACGCCAACAAATCCTGACCCTCCAGCAAGACTTCGCCCTCGGTCACGGTGTAGTCCTCGCGTCCTGCCAAGACCGATGCCAAGGTGCTTTTGCC
>JANMIM010000902.1:0-7627 GCA_031375795.1 Bacteroidota bacterium | reverse complement strand
TCGGCGATCGACACCTTGGTCTGCATTGGCAACACCGACACGCTGTTCGCAAGTGGGAATTTCGGTGGTGGCACACCCGTTTGGACACCCAACCTTTGGATCAACACTTTGTCAGGGCCGCAGGTGGTGGTGGCACCGCTGGCAAGCACATGGTACCTTGCAAGCGTGGCCGACACCTTCGGGTGCAGCGCGACAGATTCGATATTTTCCCAAGTGGACAGCCTGGGACTGAACTTTGCCATCCTCCCCGGCGACACGACGGTGTGCACGGGCACGTCCCTGAACCTTGCCACCAGCAACACGGGTGACATCTATGCCTGGTCGACAGGTGCCGCCACCCCGTCGATCCTCTTCACGGCCAACGCCACCACCATCATTTCGGTGGATGTGAAGGACTTCTGGGGCCAGGACGGCTGCATAGTGCATGACACGATAATTGTCGTTGCCGACAGCTTTGCGGTGCAGGCGGGGATCTTGTCGCCCGACACGGCGATCTGCGTCGGCGGGTCAGCACAGCTGATTGCAACGGCAGGGGCGGCAACATATTCATGGAGTCCGAACCTGGGGCTTTCCTCCACCTCGGTCTACAACCCCGTTGCCATGCCTGGCACCACGACCGACTACATCGTGCAGATGGTCGATGCAAGCGGCTGCACGGCAACAGACACGGTGAGGGTTTCGGTCGACTTGACGACCCCGAATGCGACTGTCATCACACCGGACCAAGTGGTTTGCGCTGGGACGACCGTGACTTTGCAATGCTCGACGGTAGTTGGCGGAAGTTATTTCTGGCAACCGCCCGGCGGGCTCTCGACACCGACCGTGAACGTCTCGCCAAACGCCACGACCACCTACCAACTGACTGTCACCGATTTAGGGACTTGTTTCGGCAGGGACTCTGTAACATTGACAGTGGTGAATTGTTGCACCGTGCCGGGGGTGCCATCGCTGGTCAGCCCGCATGCCTCGACATGGCCCACGCTGAGCATCCCGCTCAATGGCGGTGCGGTACACATCGTGGACACCTTCTGGGTGGACCAGAGCATCAACTTCACGGGCAAGACCTTCTGGATGGACTCCATGGCGGTGGTGATGGTGCTGCCTGGCTTCACGCTCACCTGCTCCACGACGACGTGGCAGGCTGCCTGCAACAATATGTGGCAGGGCGTGCGGCTGATGGCCGGTGGCGCGATGGTCTCGTACCGCGACATCGTGAGGCAGGCGGTCATCGGCCTGCAATCCAAGGCCGGGGCCTACTACAACATCAACAGCTCGCGTTTTTCCGAGAATTGGTTTGGGGTGCTGGCCGACACCCTGCTGGCGGGGGTACACCCCGGCCTGATCAAGGGCTCGCAGTTCAGCGGAGGGCCGCTGCTGCCGCCCTACGACAACGTGGCCCAATTCCCGGCCGGCTTTGCGGGGGTGTATGCACGTGACGTGCGCTTCCGCTTTGACCTCGGGGTCGTGGGCGCAGCCAACCGCAATACCTTCAGCGGCATGCAAAACGGTTTTTATTCGCTCAGGAGCACGGCTTATGTGCAAAACAACCTGTTCCGGGACATGGTGCCGCCCAACGCTCTGGGTCAGGTGGGCGGCTGCGGCGTGCGGGCGATCAAGCAGGCAGACGGGAATACATTCATTCCTCAGATTGTCGTGGGCCACGAGTCGTCGACCAACCTGGCAGTGCTCAACCAGTATCGAAACCAGTTCCTGAACTGCAAGTACGGGGTGATGGTGGACAGCACGCACCGGGTGCATGTGCGCGGCAACACGCTGCGGGGCAGCGGCGGTGCGGCGGTCTGGGTGCGCAAGCAGGCACCCAGCGCGGTCGTGCGCATCGAGCGCGACAGCCTCGTGAACAATCTGCTGGGCATCCAATTGAGCCAGTTCAGGAACGTGGACGCCATCATACGCTCCAATACCATCGAGGGCAATGCCGCCCAGAAGCGGCGCGGCATCAGGGCTGAGCTTGTCTGGTATCCCGGCTTGGCCAACCTCAGCTACGGCATGTTCATCGACCAGAACACGATTGCCTTGCGAGGCGACGGCATGTGGCTGATGTCGAGCGACCACATCGCGGTGGACCAAAACAGCATCTACGCGGCCGGGGGGGCGAATGCCGACACGACGCGCGGGGTCTATGTGGGCGGCTGCAGCGACATGCGGGTGTTTGACAACGAGATCCGCTCCAACAAGGGCACGGCGCTGGGCGACACGACCTTCGCGGGATTCTATGCCGTGCTGAGCCCGGAGACTGACTTCAGGTGCAACCGCCTGCGGCGATGGGGCCGCTGCGTCGTCTGGGAGGGCTTTTGCGGGAGTAGCAGGATGCTGAACAACTTGATGGAGAACTCCGTGGATGGGTTGGTGTTGTTGAATCAGGGGGAGATTGGACAGCAGGGCAGTGGTCCACCGCCAGCCAATGCACCCAAGGTGGCCTCGGGCAACCAATGGGGGGTTGGGCAAAATTGGAGATGGCAGGTGCTGGTCAGCGGAAACTTGACTGATGGATTGGCTTCAGAATTTTACCTGAGACCTGGTGTAGTTACGAATCCCAATCCAGCGAGATGTGGAACCTATGGCGCTGTCGCAAATGGATTTATTAAGAATGTACTGACGGGACAACCTAGCAACACGCCTTGCGCAAAGCAACTCCAAGGCAGTGGCAATGGCGTATCGGTGGCATCGATTGCAAATAGGCAGATCAATGGTGGTGGTGCGGGATTTCAGGACAACTCATGGGCATGGACGGCGGTTCATCAAGACAATGCGCTTTTGGGCTATGATCCCGTGATTCCGCCATACCAAGTTGACATCGGAAATGCAGCAGTCGGCAAGCTTGCACATGTCGAGGAAAAGCTGAAACGGGGTATGGCTGCCGAGGCCAAAACATTGGTACTTACCGTTGCAGCCAATACTGGCGTTGAGGCCAACGACAAGTTTGCCAAAAACGAGCTTGCGGACGCGATGGGTTTGCCTTTTGACAGCCTAAGCGCAGCAGATTTTACGAGCCTTGAGATGTTTTCTGAGCTATGTCCCATCGATGACGGTAGGGGGGTATTCCTCATCAGATCGCTATTGGGAAGGGAGGGGGAATTGATATGGCTATATGACGAATGTACTTCATCGGCTGCAAAGACATCAGGTACTCCGAAGCTAGCTCACATTGCGTCCAACCCGGAACTTTGGCCCAATCCTGCGGATGCGTCCGTGAATTTGAGGCTACCTGTCGATGGTGATGTGCCGTTTGGGATCAATGCCACCACCATTTTTGGGGTCAAACTGCATTCCACATATGGGAAGGCTGATGAAATCGTCCGCTTGTCAACAGCCGAATGGCCTGCTGGAACGTACTTCCTGCAAGTCTCAGGAAACGGCAAGAGTTGGGAATTCAAGCTGATCGTGGTACATTAGCATATATGAATCTAGAAAGGAACCCGTTGCTTGCCCTTGTAATGCTCTTCTGGGGCATGCTGGTGCCGAGCAGCGGGTTGCTTTTTGCCCAGCATGACTGGACGTGGACCTTTGGGGACTCGGTGATGATGCACTTTCCGGGGGGGGGGATCGCCAGTTGTCAATCCCTTGGAAAACTCGCGAAGTACTTGGGAGACGGGTGCTTGTTATTCAGATTCATTTGGGGATATGGTGGCATTTGCAAACAGTGACTCCGTGTGGAACAAGGATATTCAAGTATTGGTAAATGGTGAGGTTTACAGCTCAGAATTCATTACGCAAGGAGTATTGTTCCTGCCTGATCCTGGGCGTGAAGACCATATCCATCTTTGGAATTTGATCACTTCTTGTGGAAATGGAACGAAATGCCCCAGCGATTACCTCATTGATCTGAACGCCCATAATGGTAGTGGGGAGGTTCTCTCTCTTGGGCTGCTAGGTTATCCAGGCACTGACAATGGCTTCACCGAAAGGTTAAATGCCGTCAAACATTCTGACGGAAAGTCTTGGTGGGTATTTTTCCATGACCAAGAGAATAGCGACTTTTACCGCTACCTAATGACTGCGGCTGGAACTGGATCTCCCCTTAGTCAATCCATTGGCTCCATCCACGGGTCACAGGCACCGCATCATTATGGGCAGATTAAATTCTCGCATGACGGCATGAGACTTATGGTTGTTTCAGCTTATGGCATCGTGGATGTATTTGAGGTGGATCGCTGCACTGGATTGTTGAGAAATTGGATTCCATTGGGTGACACACTTACGGGTTTACATGAGGTCTTTTATGGCTGCTCTTTTTCTCCTGATGGCAAAAAGATTTATGCCTCGACTGCCGATACGTATTATGACACATATTTCTACCAATGGGATTTGACAGCTTCCAATATTCCAGCATCAAAAACAATCATATACCATGATACATTGAGTCCTGGCTGGGGCCAGCATCAATTGGGGCCAGACGGAAAAATCTATATCACGCAGAAAGATCAAATCGACTCCCTCAGCTACGCCAACTACGCCCTCTCGGTAATCGCCGACCCCGACCAAGCTGGGCTTGCCTGCAATTTCCAGTACCTGGGCCTCGACCTGCAAGGTCGCCGCACGAGCTACAACCTCCCCAACCTCCCCAACTACAATCTCGGACCCTTGCTTGCTCAGACCGCCGAGGCGGGGCCGTTGCAAGCGATCATCTGCGTTGGCGATAGCATTCTGATTGGCTATCCCGACACCACGGGTGGTGTGGTGACCTATGCTTGGACCGGCGGCAACCTCGCAGATACCACACAGCCGCAACAATGGGTGTCACCCACGCAAAGCACTTGGTACTACCTCACGGTCGTCGATTCGGCCTTTGGCATCCCATGCGGCATCACGCGCGACAGCATTTTTGTTATCGTGGCAGACAGCAGCTACTTTCCCATTGCAAATGCGGGCGCGGATACAACGGTGTGCTTGGGCGACTCGGTTTTGATTGGCGGGGCGGCAAATCCAGCGTGGACTTATTTGTGGTCCCCTACCGGGCAAGACACCTCGCAAATCACAGTCTCACAGCCTAGCACCTATACAGTCATCGTACGCAACCCTGTTGCCATTGGGGCTTGTCTTTCAGATACGGATGTCGTGGTGGTGGACACTTACGCAACGACGATGCCGCAATATTTGGCGGGGCAGGATGCTATTTTGTGCCCTGGGGACTCGGTCAGTGTGGGTGGGAATGTGAGTGCGGGGCTTGGGTATTTATGGAGCGCTGGCGTGAGCCCCGCCGACACGATTCCTGCTTGGGTTTCTGCTGTTGGGACCTATGTCTTGTCAGTCTACAATCCCGACTCATTGGGTGGCTGCTTCGTTGGCATGGATACCGTGCAGGTCATGCCCTTTGATTCATTGTTGCTGCCGCCGGGTTTTGCGGGTGCTGACAGCATAATATGTCGGGGGGATACCTTGACTTTGGGCACTTCGCTGCCGTCGCAATGGGTGGGTAGCTGGATTCCTGCTGGAAGCCTGCTACATTCTGACTCGCTTGTCTCTGTGGCTTTGCCCACTGTGACGACCGCTTTTGTGCTGGCTGCGACCGATACTAGCAATCACGGGAGCTGTGCGACCGTGCTGGATACGGTGTTGGTGATCGTAGAGATTCCGTTTGTGCATCCTCGGCCTGAGAACCAAGAGTTTTGCCCTGGAGAGGTGTTGACAGTTGGAGTACAACCCATAGGTACATTCAGCTACGCTTGGTCGCCTTTGTTTGGGCTGAACGATCCATTTGTGTCGCTGACTACGGTTGCGCCTTTGGAGGCAATCGTCTACACGCTCGCAGTGACCAGCGACATGATGGTGACCGAGCATTGCAAGACACAATATTTTCCCGTGATCCTCACAAGCGATGGCTGCATCGAGCAGAATGTCGTGACACCCAATGGGGACGGATTCAATGATTTCCTGAACCTGGGATCGTTCAACGGGCCGATTTCCTTGTCGGTCTATGACCGCTGGGGGGCGGCTATCTTTTCATCCAATGACTATCGTGGGGACTGGCCTCGGCAAGACGGTCGTCTGCCTGCAAGCGTTTATTATTACGTGGTGAAGGTGGCCCGTGAGGGCGGGAAGGCGTTTGTGGGGGAGATCACTGTATTGCGCTGAAAGCGTGCGAGAAGGATCGCCGGGAGCTCCGTCGACCAGAGAGCCTGACCCCGGCCAATCGGATGATGCAAGACGGGGGCTCGCCCAAATGACCAAACAATGAATACACCAACTCTCAACAGAATCTACTATCTTCCAGCTCCCAAAGCTCCAATCAATGAATTGCTCCCCCCTCAGCATCCGCGGCACCAAGGAAATCCTGCTCTACATCCGCGACCACAGCGTGCCCGAAGGCCTGCAGCAAATCGCGCTCTGGAACGCGGCGATGATCCTGTCAGAGGATCTGGCAGTTGCGGGTATGGCGGCGATGATGAAGAAGACGGCTGAGTTTCGGGATTAGGAAAAAGGTAGCAGGTAGCAGGTCGCTGCGCAAGCCCACGCCCAAAAACCTACTACCTGCTACCTAAAACCACCCCCAAATATTCCCAACCCAATTCCCCTCCCCGAAAAAAAAATGTACCTCCTCATCCCCGGCCGCCACCACGCACTCACCGACTATCAATTCAAGTACCTGAGCCGCATCGTCGCCAATGGCATCGACGCGGAACCCGATTGTGAGGGCAACTGGCTCAGCGTCAAGACCCCGATCACGGGCGTCGTCTGGGCTGTCACATCCGCCAACCATAGCAATACACGGCGCAACCCGACCCCGTTTTACCTGCGGGCCATGGCCTTGCTCGATTTTTCGCAGGAATTGCTGGTGCAGAGCCATGTCTTCGGGATCGACGATGTCGGGAAGCTGCCCGACTTTGCCAGCTATACCCTCAAGAAAATCAAGCACGAAAGCGAGGGATTGGTCCACCTCACAACCGAAAACTGCGTCGTGGTGTGCTCCTCCCCTGTGCGCCACCTCTATGCGCGGCTCGGGTTCAAGGTCATGCCCATGGAGCTGCAACCGGGCACAGAGGCACAGCTCATCGCAAAGACGCCTTGGGATTTGGTGGAAATGGTGGCCGCAGACAAGGGGAATTGGCAACAAAACCGGGCGGTGTTTGATTGCATGCACCAAAGCACATTCCTTATCTGGCGCAGCTATGGGGTCGGGGAAAAGATCAAACGATTGTATTCAGACGACATGATCGGCTCAGACGGCGACCTCACCGAGACCCGCGACTACAACAGCTATGTGCGGCAGATGGACGAGATCGCCACGCTCAAGTTTCAGGAGACCGCAGCGCACATTCGCCCCGGCCGTGTGGGGGACATCGGCTGCGCGGTGGGTACGTGGATCCTGCTGGCTTGCAAGGACGAGCGCCTGCGGGAGTCTGACTTCATCGGCATCGAGGTGGCTCGGGCGCTGTACCAAATCTGCCTTCAACGCAAGGAAAACAAGGAATTCGCCAATCCATTTGTCTTCTTTGCCCAAAAAAATGCGGTCGATGGCCTCTGCTTTGAAGCCAACTCCATGGACACCGTGCACACGAGCTCGCTCACGCATGAGATCGAGTCCTATGGCGGCCGGAGCGACCTGCTGCGCTTCATTGAAAACCGTCACCAGGAGTTGGTGCCCGGCGGGGTTTGGATCAACCGCGAC
>JANMIM010000879.1:0-2717 GCA_031375795.1 Bacteroidota bacterium | reverse complement strand
CCTCAAACGCCAATACAATTTCGAGGGCCGCGCCGTGCTCGCGACATTTGGCCTGCTCAGTAGCGGCAAGGGCATCGAACTCAGCTTGGAGGCCCTGCCGGCCATCGTGGCCAGGCATCCCGAAGTCTTGTTTCTGATCCTCGGTAAGACCCACCCATCGGTCGTCTTGCACGAGGGCGAGCGCTACCGCAACCTGCTCAAAAACAAGGTCCGGGAGTTGAATATCGAGCGCAACGTGCATTTTGTGGATCAATTCCTTCCCCTCGACATCTTGCTGGAATACCTGCAACTGACCGACGTCTACCTGTTCACCTCCAAGGATCCGCATCAGGCTGTGAGCGGCACATTTGCCTATGCCATCAGCAGCGGCTGCCCCATCATCTCCACGCCGATCCCACATGCCAGGGAGATTTTGGGCGATGGCGTGGGACGGATGATCGAATTTGGAAATGCAACACAATTGGCAACGGAGGTCTTGGACCTGCTCGACCATCCCGAGAAACGTGCCTCGCTCAGCTCGCACGGATTGCACAAGATGGCGCCCACCGCCTGGCAAAATTCGGCCATCGCCCATGCCTTGCTGTTCCAGCAGGTTTGCGGTGACACGCTCGCCCTGCATTGCCGCAAGCCGAGCATTCGCCTGGACCACCTCAAGCGCATGACGACCGACCGTGGCATGATCCAATTCTGCAAACTCGACGTGCCCGACATCGAATCTGGCTATACCCTGGACGACAATGCGCGGGCCATGATCGTGATGTGCCAGCACTTTGCGCTCACCCAGCAAGCCGATGACGTGGCGGCGATCGGCACCTACCTTGGTTTCATCGGGCATTGCCAGCATGCAGAGGGCTATTTCCTCAACTATGTGGCCGACGACGGCACATTCACCACCCAAAACAACGGCACCAACCTGGCCGATGCCAACGGCCGCGCCATCTGGGCATTGGGCTACCTCGTGTCGCTCGGCGATGTCTTGCCAGATGCCATGGTCGAGGAGGCAGAGCGGATGATCAAGGCCGCACTGCCGAGGCTCGAGAAAATGCACTCCACACGTGCCATGGCCTTTGCCATCAAAGGACTGTATTACCGCAATATTTTCCATAGCTCGTTCCAAAACCACGCCTTGGTCACCTCGCTCGCCAACCGCCTGATGCAGATGTACCGCCACGAAGCTGGGGACGGCTGGCATTGGTTTGAAAGCTACCTCACCTACGCCAACAGTGTGTTGCCCGAGGCGATGCTGTGCGCCTTTTTGGTGACCGGCGATGCGCAATACCGCGATACCGCACGCAGCGCATTTGACTTCCTGCTGTCCCGCACCTTTTTTGAAGGCCGCCTGCACGTCGTTTGCAACAAATCCTGGCTGCAACGCGGGGACTCCCTGCCCCCCAATGGGATGTGGCACAAGGGCGGCGAGCAGCCGATCGATGTCGCCTATACCATCCTCGCGTTGAGCCTGTTTCACGATGTGTTTCACGACCAGCGCTACCGCAATATCCTGGAGGCATCGTTTGATTGGTTCCTTGGCAACAACCACCTGCATCGCATGGTCTACAATGCCGGCACAGCGGGTTGCTATGACGGATTGGAACATGACCATGTGAACCTCAACCAGGGCGCGGAGTCCACACTCAGCTACCTCATGGCGCGGCTGACGCTGCAAAAAATGGTGCCCGCACAGGCAGTGCGTCAGGCCGCGACGCAATATCGATTGCGTACCCATGTGGGGCGCCAAGGTGCACTGAAGGCCAATCAGAACTTACCGCAGCGCTCATGAAAAATCAAGGCAGGACCGTTTTGCGGTCGCAAGAAATCGAGCACATCGCCAAGCTACATCAGATCGTCAAGGAAACCCTGGCCGCCGAGGAATTGATCGTGCACAATCTGCTGCATCCGCCGGTGGAGGTGCTCACCAAGGGGCAGACAGTCTCAGACAAGGTCGCGCAGTTTGGCGGGAGTTGGCGATTCATCATCCTTTTTGGCATCGTCTTATTGGCTTGGATTGCATTCAATGTCATCGCCATTGGTGCCTTGAGCTTTGATCCCTACCCTTTCATCCTCATGAATCTGATTTTGTCTTGCATCGCAGCACTGCAAGCCCCGATCATCATGATGAGCCAAAACCGCAAGGAGGAAAAAGACAGGATCATGAGCGAAAACGACTACATGATCAACCTGAAATCTGAAATGCAAATCCACAGCCTGCACGACAAGATGAACCTCTTGCTCGAGGAGCAGATCGTCACGCTGTTTGCGATCCAAGAGAAACAAATGACAATGCTCGAGGACCTGGGGCGCAAGCTGAACCATCTCGTGCCAACCCATATTGCGGTCCAGACCGAAGCTTCAAAATCAATACCCGGAGAAATATGAAAGCACTTGTGTACCAAGGCCCAGGCAAGATGTCCTGGGAAGAGAAACCCTTGCCCCAACTGATCGACGCCACCGATGCGCGCGTGCGCATCCTCAAGACGACGATCTGTGGCACCGACCTGCACATCTTCAAGGGCGACGTGCCCACGGTCACTGCAGGGCGCACGATCGGCCACGAGGGCATCGGCATCGTCGATGCCGTGGGCAGCGCCGTCACCGAATTCAAGGTCGGCGACAAGGTCGTGATCTCCTGCATCAGCAGTTGTGGCAAATGCGCGTCTTGCAAATCTGGCATGCCTTCCCATTGCGAAAAAGGCGGTTGGATATTGGGCAATACCATC
>JANMIM010000839.1:0-1477 GCA_031375795.1 Bacteroidota bacterium | reverse complement strand
CCTGCTCTCCATGTCGGGATCGATCACATTGTGAAAGGGCTCGATATGGTATTTGGTCACAAATTCCCGCCACTTGGCATCCTCTGGATCCAAGCACAGCGCATAGACATCGACCTTGTCTTTCCATTTGTCATACACCTGGCGCAGCACCGGCGCACGCTCCTGGCAATGGCTGCAGGAGTAAGAGTACATGAAGACCACCTTGATCGGCGTTTTCAGGTCATACAGGCTTTGGTATTGGCCATCGAGGCCCTTGGCTCGCAGGTCCTGACCCGTCTTGCCCAGCATGCTCGGCCGCATCTCATTCACCTTTTTCCTGATCTTGGCCAATTCCTCTGGCTTGCCGGGAAACCAAGATGGGGCGACGTCGTCGGTGAAGTACTTGTCCACCAGATGCACGAGGATCGCCTCGCCGCCCATGATGGTCGGCTTTTCATATTGGATGGCGATCCAGTTGACCACAAATTTCAAGCATTCCGCACAGCCCTTGGTCTTTGCGATCACACGGTCGGCATACTTGATCACCGAGTCCGGACTTTGCGGGCTCAGTTGCGTCATGTAAGTCTTGAGCTTGTTGGGCACGACTGGCGTGCGCAGGAGCCGCTCGTCGTTCAGCGGCGTGTTGTCAAAATAAGCGTCGCGGTAGAGCGTCAGCTGCTTCAGGGTATCGAGGGAGCCATCGGCTTTCTTGGGTGTCGGCAGTTCCGGGTTCTGGCCTGCACTTTTGAAGGCGGTGAAAAATGACTTGGGATGATTCTTTGCAAACGAGGCAATATGGGCCTTGCGCTCGTCGGTGAGTTTGGTGCGCAGCTGCTGCAGGTAGGACAGATTGGGGCTGGAAGCGGTGGTTTTGGCGATCTCAGCCTCCACAGAATCTATCCTGAGCTTAAAATTGCTTTCAAACACGAGATTCTGGTAAAAAAGCATGTTGTCCTCGGTTCCCTCGGTCTTCATCGACTTGGTGAGGTCGGCTGCGTCGCTGCGCATCGTGAAGACCTGGTCCTGGTCGAGCAAAAACTGCACAAATGTGCGCTGGTCGGGAAACACCATGTAGTACAGTCCACCGGGCAATGCATCCTGCTTCTCAAAATGCAGTTTTCCTGCATTGGACATCGCCGAGTCGACCAGGTAGTTTTGCCCCCCGAGCATGCCGATGATGCGGCAGTACCCATCTGGCAAGCCCTTGATTTCAAAATCCAAAGCCACTTTGGGCTGGGCAATCGTCAGTAGCCCTGCCAACAACAAAACCGATAGCGCCGAGAGATGTCTCCAATTCATAGTCCTAAATTATCCATGCCTGGGCTAATTAGCAACAAATGTGCCGAATTCCGATCGATTTGAAATGTGGGCATGGGGCAAGCCCGCCCGCGTGCGCACATATATAGGTATGTGTGGGCGCCTGTGTGGAGCGCCCATGCATGCGCCTGATTTTCAGCCCAAAATTCAGGATCAAAAAATTCGCAAAGTATTGACCATG
>JANMIM010000236.1:0-1549 GCA_031375795.1 Bacteroidota bacterium | reverse complement strand
GAAGCGCGACGTGGTAGGCAAACTCGACGAATGTGCCCGGAAACTCGCGAATCAAGCCATCCACGATGAACCAGATAATGTTGGCGACTACCATGAGGAAATACCGGTCGTGGGAGACGACCACGTAGGTGCCTTCGTATTTTTGCAAGGCCCCCGACAAAATCTGGATGCTTTGGATGTCCAAGTGGTTGGTGGGTTCGTCGAGCATCAAGAAATTGGCTTCCGAGAGCAAGGTCTTGGCCAATGCGACCCTGGATTTTTCCCCGCCGCTCAGCACTTTTATCTTTTTGAAGACGTCATCGCCCGTGAACAAAAAGCCACCCAAAATGCCGCGCACGTAGGCTTCGCCTTTCGCATGCACCCATTTGTTCATTTCCCCGAGGATGTCGTTCTCGGGCGTGAGGGCCTCCAACTGATGCTGGGCAAAGAAGCTTTGCTTCACATTGTGTCCAGCAGTGACCTCTCCCTCAAAGGGTTCCACGTCGGCGATCACCCTCAGGATCGTGGATTTCCCGATGCCGTTGGCGCCGATGAGGGCGATCTTGTCACCACGGTAGATATGCAGCTCGGAGTCGCGGATGATCACCCGCTGGTCGTAAGCCTTGCGTTTGACCTTGAGGTCCAGGATGTTTTTGCCCGGTTGCGTTTCGGGCTTGAACCTGAAATTGATCGGTCCGCCTTCGCTCTCGGGGGCCTCGATGCGGTCGATCTTGTCGAGCAGTTTCACCTTGCTCTGCACCTGCTTGGCCTTGGTGGCCTTGGCCCGAAAGCGGTCGATGAAGCGCTCAGTGTCCTTGATCGCCTTTTGTTGGTTTTCAAATTCGCGCTGGTGCTGCTCTTGGAGCACGACTTTTTCGGTCAGGAAAAAGGAATAATTGCCCTTGTAGCGAAAAAATCGGCTCAAGGAGACCTCGACGACCGATGTGATGAGGCGATCCAGGAATTCGCGGTCGTGGGACACGATCACAAATGCGCCCTTGAAGTCCTTGAGGTAGTCCTCCAGCCATTGGATGGAGGGCAGGTCCAAGTGGTTGGTCGGTTCGTCGAGTAGCAGCAAGTCCGGCTCCATGAGCAGTAGCTGCGCGAGCATCACCCGCATGCGCCAACCGCCTGAAAATGTGTCGAATGGCCGGGATTGCTCCTCCTCTGAGAATCCGAGGCCTGCGAGGACGGCGGCGATCTTGGACTCGATGTTGTAGCCATCGAGGGCCTCGAGCATGTGCTGCTTGTCTGAGAGCGCGTGCACGAGCGACTCGTCGTGGTTGAGTGCAGGGTCGGCCAGCAGCTCGTCGATCTCGTGTCGCAGCTGCATTTGCTCGGCAAATGCGTGCATCGCCACCTCAAAGACCGAGCGACCGACTTGAGAACTCTGCATTTCCTGCTCCAGATAGCCGATCTTCAAGTTTCTGGCCATGCTCAACTTGCCCAAGAGATCCGCGCCCTCATCGACAAGCGGCAGCAGGATGAAGCCAAGGTCATCCAGTTCAGGCCTGATCTGTCCGATTTGGTCCGTGTTGAGCACGATTTGCCAAACCGCCTGGGCGAGCTG
>JANMIM010000832.1:0-4073 GCA_031375795.1 Bacteroidota bacterium | reverse complement strand
CCCTGAAAATGTGCGGGAACTCAACCGCATCACCGAGCTGAGCGATGCCTACCTGAGCACGCATGCCGACCTCATCGCCGCCCGCGCAGCATCGGGCATGGTGCGCGACGTGCATGGCGACCTCCATACCCGCAATATATTTGCCTATCCCGAGCCCGTGATCTTCGACTGCATCGAATTCAACGACCACTTCAGGCAAATCGACGTGCTCAACGAGGTGGCATTCCTGTGCATGGATTTGGAGGCCAATGCGTTTGAGGGCCATTCCCAGGCTTTCCTCACGCCCTATCTGACGGCCTTTCCTGCGATTTCCAAGCCCGAGGAGACGCTGCTATTGACCTGGTTCAAATGCTACCGCGCCAATGTGCGGGCCAAGGTCGCCGCCCTGCGTGCCGCCCAAAACAACGACGCCGCCTGCGTCGCCGAGATGGCCGCCTACCTCGCGCTCATGGGCCGCTATGCAGACGCGTTGCAATAGGCTTGCAATCGGTCGGCACATTCTTTAGTATTACCAATCAAAGCTAGGAAAATGGGATATTTTGACCGCATCAATGAAGTTTTGGAGGCCGGGGCGCCGGTGATCATGCTGCGCACGACGGAGTACGAGCGCAGCTACGCGGGCCTGAAAAAATGGTGCAAGGAGGCCGACGGTGTGCTCTACCGCTGGACTTGCGTCGAGGGATTGCTCGAGATGAGCCTCTCCTTTGACACGGTGATGGCCGTGGACGAGCGCGTGAGCGACATCGCCCAGGTGATGGTCGAGATCGAGCGCAGGCAGGATTCCTCAGAGGTCGAGATGTTTGTGCTCGAAGGCATCTACGACTACATGTACCGCGCCGATGTGAAGGCGCTGCTGCGCAAGCTCATCCTCGACATTCCCAAGTCGGGCACCAAGAAGCGCGTCGTCCTGCTCAATCCTGTCCCTGAATTGCCGATGGAATTGTGCAATTCGATTCCGGTGCTGGAGCTGCCTGCACCGAGCCAAGGCGAACTCCTGAAACTGCTGGAACAGCTGTTGAAGGAGCATGGTGGGCAGGCGAATGCAGAGGTGAAGACGGCGATGGCCGAGGCGGCCGAAGGCATGACCCACGAGATGGCGCGGCTCGCATTTCGTGTCGCGGCCCTGCGCACGGAGTATGGCGAGGAGGCGGCGGCAGTCGTGCGCGAATGCCGCAATCTGTACATCGAGGCGAAGCCTTACGATTGAGGGGGCTGGGCTGCACGCGATTTGAGTGTGTAACAAATTGGGGGAGCCCGCACCGTCCCAATGACGGGACAGGGCAAAGACTGTCTGCCTCCGGCGTAAGCATAGAAATCATCGATTATGAGCGTTTTAGGCCGGAGGCAAATGGTCATTCGTCCGTCGGCTCCCGCACCTCGGGTGCGGGACGGACTCAGCGATTTTGGATCTGGGCTGTGGGTGGATGGATGAAATTAGTTTATGTAAATCACTGATGATCAGCATACTACAGTAGGTGCAGGGATTGCCCTGCCCCTGCGATTTTGGGTTTGAAACGTGATTCTATCAACATGCTACTCCGCTGCCGTGTACCGCAAGGCGGTGGTGTCGGGCGATTGCATTGGACCATTCGTTTGAAATCCAAGGGTGCGGCGATTCTAAACCCTTGCCCGTAACACCCTATTTTTACGCATCGGTAACTTTCTTCTTCATCTCTCTCGATTTGGCATGATTGTTGAATTCAATTTCTTGCTATGATTTTTGTTCATCCCAATCTTGGGATGAAACAATCCATTTGGATTCATCCCACCGAATTTATTTACTTGCCTACACGCTTCTGCAGGAGCGGGATCGGTGAGGGATTTTTATTCCATTTTGATTGATTGAAATTTATATTATGACATTTTCAAAACCAAAAATTCGTCCATGCTTGCATGGTGCATTCATTGCATTTTTCGTCTTGTTATTGCAGCAGGGCCTCCACGCACAGACGCCTCAATACCATGAAGAAAATTATGAAATTGGCGTGCGTTCGCTGGGCTTGAGCCGTGGTACTGAAGTGGAGGACGATGGCCAAGGCCACACGGGCTCCTACCATGGATTGTCCATCGGCTTGCAGGTATATTATGTTCATCGCAATGAAAAACACAACTTCTGGCGCATCACTGCAGGAGGTCTAGGCCATCATTCCTTGTCGGTGCGTGAGCGGAAATTGTCTGTCGGCTCGGAGCGCTTCGAATCGGAACTCACAAAACTAAACACTTCGGCAGAATTGGCGCTGGGCAAGGAACTCCCGATGATCGACAAGCCTTTTTTCAAAAATTTTCGCCTGCGCGCAGGGCTTGCACTCGCCGCCTCCTGCGATTTGTATGAACGTGAGCGAAAGGAATCCAGCACATTGGACGACAATGGAAATCTCCTGACCACTTCTGAGGGCATCTCGCCTGGCCGATTTGAGATTGCTTCCTATGTCAAGGCAATGTTTCAGGCACAATTCAGGGTGTACAAGGCCTGCTATGTGGGACTCGAATGGACCTATGGCCCCAATTTTTCCTTTCAGTGGCTTTCGGCGGCGGCGCTCCTTCAAAACGATCCATCCTTCAAGCGCAATTCGATCTTTGTCAACTGGGTCCCGGGCCTTACGCCTCCCCTCTTTTCGGTCGGCTATTCATTCTGACAATATGAACAGCAATCACCCAAAATATTGCGGTCGCCAGGCAAGCGCCAGGCGATTGCGGCACATGACCGCCCTGCGGCTGTCGTGGACGATCTGCATCCTCATCTGCTGCCTCGCAAGCAAGGCACAGGAACCCATCTTTCACCCGGAAACCATGGAAATCGGACTGCGGATTACCGATTTTAAACTCACGAGAGGTGTGGCCGACGTAAATCAAGGCACCCAAAGGGCAAGTTACCAAGGGATTGGTTGGGAGTTGTATGGCAGCAAATTCATTTCCCATCACAATTTTGTGCGCTTAGGCGTCGGCTTCAGCATGGTCGATGCATACCGCAATTTCAGGATCGAAAATGATATCCTTTATTCCCTGTTCACAGACGAGTCGGCCTCGCGCACGCTGAGTTATGAAATTGGCTTCGGACATGAATTTGCGAAAATCCAAGAGCCCTTGCTGGAACGCTTTCGGTTTCGTGCCGGGGCCACGGTAACGGGGAGTACAAGCCTGCTCGACAAGTCGGGCTTCTCCAATACCGTCTACGACTCGACCAATGCCGTGACGCAATGGCGAATTGTGAACAAGACCAAAACCGGAGGGCAAGACCTGTTTTTAGGTCTTTTTGCGCAAGCGGCGATGCGTGTACACAAGGGCTTTTTTGTAGGTGTCGAGTGGCGCGTCGGCCCCAATTTGGAATTTGGTGGCGGCAAAACCAAGGATGAATCCACTGATTACACAGCCACAAATGGTACGGAATACGACTCCGTCACCCGAACCGAGGGTGGCTTGGGCTTGAGTTGGGGGCACAAGCTCGCTGCGCCGAATGTGTTCATGAGCCTGGCATTCTAGCCTCAGCGACCGATTCGATGACTGATGATGTGGAGAAAATTGCAAATTGACAAAGCGTGTTTGACCAAAACGTAGGGCAGGGCATGCCGATGTCGTAGGGGCAGGACATGTCCTGCCCCTACGGCAAATACCTGACAACCAATTATTTATGAACAAAATTTTCCATCAATCCATGCATTTGAATCCAAAACTCTGGTTATGTGGAGGCATCCAACCCTGATTTCATTTGAGTGTTTAACAATTTGGGGGAGCCCGCCCCGTCCCAATGACGGGACAGGGCACAGACCGTTTGCCTCCGGCCTATGCGGTATAAATCGCCGATTTTAAGCGTTGTAGACCGGAGGCAAATGGTCGTTCGTCCGTCGGCTCCCGCACCTCGGGTGCGGGACGGACTCAGCTATTTTTTTGTTCTCCCCTAATTTGTTTCATACTCATTTCAGTTCCCCAATCCCCAGCAACAACGAGTGACCAATTTTTCGCACAGTAGGCTGTGTATGGGGTTGATTATTTGAGGCAAAACAAGTCGATCTTCCAAAATGTGCCTATCAAGATTCTAATTGGAAAGAGACTACGGTCAAAGGACTTCTGCGCCT
>JANMIM010000820.1:0-6389 GCA_031375795.1 Bacteroidota bacterium | reverse complement strand
CCCCCGACCTGCGGGGAGCCGATTGTTCCTATTTAGTTGATTGATCCGTTTGCGGGGCGGCATTGCCGCCGCCCCGCGATGGAGCCTCCCAGACTTTCATCGCCGCCTAAGAACACACACGTTTTCGACCAAGAGTTTTTTCACATCATTTATAGGTAGAGCTATGAAACACGACACTTTTCCCGACCACGGCCCCGCCGTGAGGCCACCATGCCTGATGCGGACACCGCCACGACACCACAACCCGACCGCCATTCGCGATACGGGAGCGAGGCCGCAAATGCCGTTGGCGCATTGCCGCACGGATGCCGCCGCCGTGCCTTGCACTGGCGTATTGCGCCGACACTCCATTTGATAGCTTAAAGCGCACTGCCTTCAAACCGCCAAACCTGATGTTGGCGGCACCTTGGAGCCAGTATGGGAAATCGGCGCACGGCACTGCCATGTGCCCGATGGACGGCGTTTGCAATAATTCCTCGAAGACCAAAGCCAAGGAGGTTCCAAATGGAAAAGGAAAAGAAGCAGCAGCAGCGGCCCAAGGAGGCCGAGGGCGGCGACAACAGGATATGGGAGTCGGCGTTCGACTCCAAGGCAACACCGACGGCGCAACCGCCAGCGGCACCGCTCACCGCAAATCCCGCCGAGGGTGAGCGACATGCAGAGGAGGGCGAGTACGAGCCTGAGACGGTGGTGTTCGACATCGGGGGATTCGCCGACCCCAACAATCCAGCGGAGGGCAACGGCAAGGGGATCAAGGTGGTGATACCGCCAGACCTCGACGGCCCCACGGCCCTCGTGCATGTGGTGATGGCGATGATGCGGCTCACCGAGGCCGAGGCCAAGGTCGCAATCGTTGAGGAGGGCATACAGTGGACGGCCTACCGCCCCGAGGGCCACGGCACCGACCGCGAGGGGAACGTGATCCACCTCATGCGCTTCAAGCCCAAGTATTCCGAGCGCACCGCACACGAGCCTGAAACGCTGAGGCCAGCCGAGGGCGACGACTTGGAGCGCTACAAGGCGTTCAAGGCATATCTCCAAGACCACGACGGCGACAACATCCGCGACCCCTACGTGCAATACGACCGATGGGCGACCGAGATGGGGTTCTTTGCAATCGAGCACATGCCCGACGGCGACAAGTGGCTCCCCTCGAAACTTGCCAAGGAAAGGATCAAGTACGAGAAAGGCCGCGAGGCCGTGGTGCAATACGTGGTCTGGGAACGGCTCAGGGCCAAGCGCGAGAGCCTTGCCGACAGGATCAAGGACGAGCAGACCGATGCCAAGTCGCTTGTCGGGGCGATGGCGGACAGGTTCCCCGCCATGATCGACATGGCCGCGATGCAATACTACATGAAGCCGGAGTATTTCACGGCTTGGAACGCATTGCACGGGCGCATGATATTGGCCCAAGGGGCATTGGAGAAGGGCGACACCCACGCCTTCCAGAACGGCGACCTCGGGGCCAAGGTCTATCGGCTCGCCTATTGGTTCGCGGAAATGGCCCAAGAGCGCCTCGGGGTCTGGCAGTCCGATGCCCGCAAAGTGTTCCACCAGTTCGACGCAGCCGACGTCCAAGCCATCGGCAAGCTCACCGACACCAAGGAGCCGACCTTGGAGCAGGGCAGGGAAATGCTGTACCTGTACTACAAGCTCACCTTTGCGATGATGGAGGCCGCTGGCAAGCTCATGGCCCACGGCACCGAGAAGACGATGCTGCAACCCCACGAGGACAAAGAGCTGAACTTGCAGGGGCGGCAGATCGAGAACCAAGGCAAGACGGGGGCCGCGATGCTGGGGATGCTGGGGAGTCACCCCAACGCCAAGCGCGTGAACGCCACCTTCTATCCCGACAAGGAGACCAAGGATTTCAGGCAGGGCGGGGAAAAGGACGGCGGCGGCGACGATTGGAGCCAAGGCGTGAGCCTCGACCTGTACCTCTGGCACGATGCCGACAAGGGTGAGTGGGTCTTGGAGGATTTCAGCAGCATCGAGGAACACAAGGTGAACCGCGCCAAGGGGGCGGCTGATGCGCCAGTGCCAGCGGCCTTGTTCGAGGAGCTGGACTCCAAGCTGCGCTTCCCCAAGGGCGCATTGTACTACCGCTGCCCCGACGAGGCTAGCTACCGCATCATGCGCACGACCGAGCCGATCACGATGGGCGACTGGCTGCGCGGCGTGGCGATAGCGGGGCTTGCGGTGGGCTTGGCGGCGATGACATTCGGCGCGTCGATCCCCGCCCAAGTGCTGATGATCGGAAGCGCCGCCGCGATGGCGGGGGCCGAGGTCGCCGACATCGTTGCCGAGAAGGAGCAGGGGATGCTCACGACCGAGCGCGTCGTCGTCCACTCCGCCATGATAGCCTCCTGCGTCCTGAGCGGCACGAGCGCCGTGCTGGGATTGGCTGGCAAGGCTGGCACTGGCATTGCACGAATCGTCCACGGCTTGCAGATCGCGGCAGACGGCGTGTGTGTCGCGGTCTTCACGACCGAGGCGTTCGAGGGCTTGAAGGCGGCGGCGGACGACCCCGAGGGCGCGACCTTTACGCGCTTGCTGGGCTTCTTCCTGCAAATGGGCATGAACGGCCTGATGCTCTACGGGATGCACTCGTCGGGCAAGATGGCGGCTGGCATGGAGGTGGATGCAGCCGAGCGCGAATTGCTCAACGAGGCCAAGCGCGAGCTGCGAAGCGAGCGCATGGCTGCGAGGGGCAAGGATGTGAAGGGCTTGAAGGCCAATTTCGACGAGGAATTGGGGAAACTGTTCGACAAGGGGCGCGGCAAGGTGGTCGAAACCCGCTTGGTGGGGTCATTGGGTGCCTTGGGCGGCGGGGTCGCGATAACGATCAGCGTGACCAACTTCCGCAAGCTCTGCGGCATCGTCAGGACGCTCATGCGCAACGGGGTTGAGTTGAGCGTGGAGTCGGTGATGCTGCGCTTGGAGAAATTGGGGAACTGGTCGGCGGAGATGCTTGCCGCCCACAAGCCGACCCTGCAACTCGCGATCAACGACGTGCTGCGCAAGGACATGACCGCCGCCGAGATCGAGTTTGCCGACAGCTACTACCTGCACGTCGCCGAGAGCGACATCACCAACTACGAGTTGCGCGAGATGCACCGCATGGGCTACACCGTCGATGCAGCAACGGGCAAGCTCCTGAAACCAAGTGGCAGGGCGGTGGATTTCAAGCACGAGTTCCTCCCCGCCGAACTGCGCAGCAAGTCCTTCGACTTCCAGCGCCACATCGACTTCGAGGCCGACGGCGACCTCATGGCACTTGTGGAGGGGCGGCAAAGGCTCAGGGAGAGGATAGCCGAGGCCCGCCGCGAGATCAACGAACGCAGGGCAAACGGCGAGGTCATCCCAGAGGCGGAGATGGCCGCATTCCACAAGGCCGCAAGCGAGGTCGGTGTGATGAGCGAGAACATAGCCGAGCGTTCCCTGCAAAAGTACCTCGACGGGGAGGGTTTCATTCAGGTCTATCCAGAGATCGGCGCACCGTCCTCCAAGTCGGGCGACTTCGACCGCATCTACATCAAGGAAGGCGACGGGCGCTACCAAATCTTCGAGGTCAAGGGCGGTAGCAGCAAGATCAAGGATCGGTTGATTAACGATGTGAAGGGTGTCACAAAGGGGTCAGTTGCAGAACAGGGAACTTTGCCGTACTTGAAGCAGATTTTGTTTGAAATGGGTAAAAAAGAAGCCACCGCCCAATTGTCGGAAGACATTGCACTGGCATTAAAGGATGGAAATGTAGATTATTTGCACTATCGGCAGGGCTTCACTGAAAGTGGTGAATTGGCAACTCCACAAGTTTCTCAATTTGATATTCGGGAACCAAATACGAAAAAGTTATGATTGCAATAAATAGTATCAAATTTCACAAAGTTCGAGTACAATGGCAGTTGGATCGTGTTCCAAAGCGGGCAGAGAAGAATTTGAACCACTTCAAGGCCAATTTTGAAGAACGGCCGTTTACGCTGGTTTCCGCAAGCATGGAAGCGATGCAGTTGGGTACTTACCAATGGTTTTGTAGAAACGACAAGGATGCACTAATGCAAGGATTCCGCTTTGCTCACCTCTCATCAAGTTGGAATTGGAAGGCATTGGAGAACTCTGGCCCCCACAAAGTAGAATTGCCAGACACACCCTCGTTTGTATGCGCAATGGTCGAACCCAATTCGGACATCGACATGGGGACTTGGCTTGAAGGCATCTACGTCGCAATGATCCTTCGCGACATCGGGGCCGTGAAAGTCTATGGAGAGGCCGACCCAGAGAAAGTAGTGCGCTACGGTCAGACCACGCCCGACCCTTGGGAGATTCCCTATATCAAGTTCCTGAACGGTATTTGGGCCTTTGACACCAACATCGGCACCCATCTCAAGGATGCGCTCAAGGGAGCCGACCCCAGCCATTATTCCGTCGAACGCGCCGACTACCTCCTCAACATCATCTCCCCTGTCATGGAACTCTGGGCGATGGTGTTTGGCAAGGACGAGGCCCGATTCAATGCCAAGCTCCTAGAGCAGCAGCAATTGCGCCGCGACTGGCACGAGGCTTTGGGCGAGGAGTCTGGAAACAGCATCATGGAGTACATCGACCTTGCGGCCTTGGCGGCGGTCTGCCATGCACACGACAAGGGCTTCAAGATCGACGTGAAGAGCGACTACCTCCCAGAATTCCTCATCAACGGCGACTTCCCGAAGCTGGAATGGCCCGATCCCGAATGGAAGGAATGGCCCAAGGCTTGACAGCGGATAGGTAAGACACACGGCTTCTTACTTGCATCGACACGCACCTGAAAAGGGGCGCAGGGCAATCCATGCCCACATTTTGAGAAAATAGTCTGTATAAATTCAATCATCCAAGGATATGAAAATTCATTTCCCAGAATCGCTTTTGCTCTTCCTCCTGCTGGTCTCGGTCCCGATGTTCGGGACGGCGCATGCTCAAAGCAGCCCAAGCCCCGTGATACAGGACTACGACAACACGAGCCTTCCAGCGACCTACCAGATAAACGCCGACACGACCTTCTGCAAGGGCCGAACCTTCACGATCCACGGGCAATATTTCAAGAAGGCCACGAGCGGCGAGCTTTGGGACACAACCCAAGTCTTCCTAGCGGGGCAGCGGGTTTGGCCGCAATCGATCACCGCCACGATGGGCGGCACCAACGACCGCATCATCTTCCAGCTACCTACCTCCCATGCTGGCGACACTTGCCTTCGCTTGGAGATCGTGAAGCGCACCATCCTTGCCCTCGACACATTCCTCTACACGGTTGCCGACACCATCTGCCTGACGGGCGATGTGGCCCAAGTGGCCTACCAAGGCTCGACGTTTTGCCTCGGCGACACCAACCCCTTGCCCTCCATGGCCTTGTTGCCGCCGACCGCCACGGGGATGTTTTGTTGCCGCACTGGCGTTCCTGGGTTTTGGGTCAATCCAAGCACGGGCGAGATACCGCTGCACCTTGGGGCGGTGGGCGGCAACAACCAATTCCTATACTGCACGAACCATCCGAGATGCGCCGACACGGTGGCCTTCGCGGTGGCGATCCAGCCGACCATGCCCAGCACGGCGACGATCCAAGGGCTTGCGTTCTTCACGGTCTGCCAAGGCAGCGGCCCCATAAGGCCCGACACTGCAAACCTCCAACCCACGGGCGGGACGTTCCGGTCATGGACGGGCCTTGCGGTGCAAAGCGCATCGACGGGCCAGTTTGCGCCGTCCTTGTCGGCGGTGGGCTTGCACTCGCTCTGGTACGTCCCCAATGCATCTTGTTACGACAGCACTGAGATACAGGTCGTGGTCATGCCCACGGCGACCGCGACGGTGGGCTATCCAGCCGTCCCGCTCAACCTCGGAGTCCCGACACTCTGCCAAGGCACACAATCCGTTTGGCCCTCGTTTTCCAGCGGCAATGCGGGCGGCTCCTTCTTGGCAAGCCCAAGCGGCCTCAACGTGGGGCCGACAGGCGACATCGACCCCGCAAGCAGCCAGACGGGCATTTACACCGTGCAATACGCGACGACGGGCCTTTGCCCCGACACCGTGACCGCTATCGCCAACTTGCACATCGACACAACCCTTTCCGCCCAATTCACCCTGCCCCAAACTCAGTATTGCGCATTCGGGGTGTTGTCGCCCATCGCCACGGGCCAGACGGGCATCTGGCAAGTGACCAGCACGACGGGCCAAGTGCTGTTCAGCCAAGGCACGGCCCCGATTGCCATTGCGGCGACTGGCATCGCCAGCGGCGCAAACTACCAGTTGCGGCACATCACGGGCGGTTTTTGCTCAGACACGGCCTCGGCGACATTCACCGTGCTAGCGACCGACAACCCCGCCTTCACCTACCCGCCCAACGGCAACTTCTGCATTGG
>JANMIM010000767.1:0-4000 GCA_031375795.1 Bacteroidota bacterium | reverse complement strand
AATACAAGTGCTCATGACACAGGCTCGCTATGGCTATATTACCGGCAACAATTGACAACATGTACGATTCATTGCGCGCAAGAATGAAATTTTCCAAGCTCCACACCCTGTGGGCGATACCCATGCTGCTGGCGATGGGGTGCAGCGATCCCAAAAACGAAGCCGATGCCTTTGGGAACTTTGAGGCGCGCGAGGTGATCGTCGCCTCCGAGACCGCCGGCCGTCTCCTGCAATTCACCGTGCAGGAAGGGCAGGAACTGGTGCCCGGCATGGCCGTGGGGGTGGTGGACACTACCCAGATCTCCCTGCAACTCGAGGAGTTGGCTGCCCGCAGGCGCCAGGTCGGCACGCGCACCAGCACCATCGTCACGCAGATCGATGTCCTGAAGCAGCAGGTCGAGGTGCTGGAAAAGGAGCGGGCCAGGGTGGAACGCCTCGTCGCAGCAGGCGCTGCGACCTCCAAGCAACTCGACGACATCAACGGGCAGCTCAAGGTGCTCGGCACACAGCGCCAAAGCATCAATTCCCAAAACCTGCCTGTCGCCAACGAGATCGAGGCGATCGACATCCAGGGCGAGCGCTTGAAGGACATGCTCAGACGCAGCCACATCGTGAATCCCGTCAAAGGCAAGGTGCTCGTGAAGCTGGCCGAGGCCACCGAGGTCGTCGCACCCGGCCGGCCGCTCTACCGCATCGCGCCCATGGACTCGCTGTACCTGCGCGCCTACATGAGCGGCGCGCAACTCGCCAACGTGCAGGTGGGGCAGGTCGTCACCGTGCGCATCGACAATGGCGAAAAAGACTACTTCAACTACGACGGCAAAATCACTTGGATCTCTGACCAAGCCGAATTCACCCCCAAGATCGTGCAGACCAAGGAGGAGCGCATCAACCTCGTCTATGCCTTCAAGATCATGGTGAAAAACGATGGCAAGCTCAAGATCGGAATGCCAGGTGAAGTCGTATTTGCCCCCAAGGGTCAGACTGTAGCACCTACCAAAACCGCCGAGAACAAATAGATGGTCAGTGTCGAGTCGGTCTCCAAATCCTTCAAGAAGGTAGATGCCCTGCGGTCGGTCTCGTTTGAGGTGCCCACGGGACAGCTATTTGGATTGATAGGGCCCGACGGTGCTGGCAAGACCACCTTGTTTCGCATTCTCACCACCTTGCTCTATCCCGACGAGGGAAAGGCAACCGTGCTGGGACTCGACACCATCAAGGATTACCGCGAGATCCGCAACCGCGTAGGCTACATGCCCGGCAAATTTTCGCTCTACCAAGACCTCACGGTCGAGGAGAACATCGAATTCTTCGCGACGATTTTTGGCACCACCATCCGCCGAAATTTTGCACTCATACGCGATATCTACGTGCTGCTCGAGCCCTTTCGCACACGCAAGGCGGGCAAGCTCTCGGGCGGCATGAAGCAAAAACTGGCGCTCTGTTGCGCCCTGATCCACAAGCCAGAGGTCCTCTTCCTCGACGAACCGACCACGGGTGTGGATCCAGTGTCGCGCAAGGAATTTTGGGAAAACCTGCAAAAGCTCCGTCACCAAGGCATCACGGTGATCGTCTCGACACCCTACATGGATGAGGCGAGCATGTGTGACCGTGTGGGGCTGATCCAAGATGGTAAACTCTTTGAGATCGATACGCCCGATGGCATCCGCGCCACCTTCAAGCACCCCCTGTGGCGGGTGGCCGGCGGCTCGATGTACCCCATGCTCAAGGCCCTGCGTCAATATGAGCATACCCTGTCTGTGCATGCCTTTGGCGACAGCGTGCACCTCGCCACCAAGAGTCCGGCGGTGACTGCTGCCGACATCGCAGCCTACCTGAGCGCCCATGGCCTGCCGGGGATGCAGGTCGGGCCTCAAGCTGCGGGCATCGAGGATGTATTCATGGGCTTCTCAACCGTACACCAGGATGGATAGAGGCACCGTCATCGCCACCGAGGACCTGAGCAAGCATTTTGGGGACTTCATTGCTGTGAACAAGATCAGCTTTGAGGTGCACAAGGGCGAGATTTTTGGTTTCCTGGGTGCCAATGGCGCGGGCAAGACCACGGCCATGAAGATGCTCACCGGCCTCTTGCAGCCCACGAGCGGCAAGGCCATGGTGGCCGGCTATGATGTATTCACACAGAGTGAGGATGTGAAGCGCAACATCGGCTACATGAGCCAACGCTTTTCGCTGTACGAGGATCTCACGGTCAAGGAAAATGTGCGCTTCTACGCGGGCATCTATGGCCTGAGTTGGAAGGAGCGGCGCCGCAAGAGCGCCGAGTTGATCGATCGCCTGGGTTTGCTGGAGGTGAAGCGTGACCGCGTCGCCGAATTGCCCCTGGGTTGGAAGCAGAAATTGGCCTTTTCAGTGGCCTTGATCCACGACCCTGCCATCGTGTTTCTCGACGAGCCGACCGGCGGCGTCGATCCCGTGACACGCAGGCAGTTCTGGGATTTGATCTACGAGGCCGCCGAGCGTGGCGTCACGGTGTTTGTCACCACACACTACATGGACGAGGCCGAGTATTGCGAGCGCATCTCGATCATGGTCGACGGCAAGATCGAGGCCCTCGACACCCCCGCTGCCCTCAAGCAGCAATTCAATGCGAAAAACATGGATGAGGTCTTCCTAAAACTGGCACGCGGAAAATGATCATCTTCCTCATGTTTGTCAAGAAGGAGTTTTATCACATTTTTCGTGATCAACGCACCTTGATCATCCTGTTTGGCATGCCAGTCTTGCAGGTCATCCTCTTTGGCTTTGCGATCACCAACGAGATCAAGGACGCCAGCATCGTGGTGCTCGACCAAAGCAATGACGAGAGCACGCGGCAGATCACCCAAAAGCTCGTTTCGTCGGGATATTTCCTCCTCGACCACAATTTGCAGAGTTCGCAGGAGCTCGAGGGCGCCTTTTCCACGGGCAAGATCAAGATGGCCGTCGTGTATGGCCCCGGCTTTGCCGACGCCTTCAGGCGCGGCGGTGGTGCCAAGGTGCAACTCATCGCAGATGCCAGCGACCCCAATACCGCCAACGTCCTCACATCCTACGCCACGGCCATCATCCGTGGCTGGCAGGCCGAGCGCCTGGGCATCAACCAATTGCCGCTCACGATCAAGACCGATTACCAGATGACCTACAATCCCGAGCTCAAGGGTGTCTTTCTCTTCGTGCCGGGCGTCATGGCCATGATCTTGATGATGGTGTCGGCGATGATGACCTCGATCGCCGTGACCCGTGAGAAGGAAATCGGCACGATGGAGGTCTTGCTCGTCTCGCCATTGAGCCCATCGGTCATCATCATCGGCAAGGTGGTGCCCTACCTTGCCCTGGGCGTGATCAATGCAGCTGTGATCGTGGCCATGGGTGTCTTTGTATTCGGCATCCCGATCTATGGCAGTGCGGTCTTGCTCATGGCAGAGGCCCTGCTCTTTGTGGTGACCACATTGAGTCTGGGCATCTTGATTTCCACGATCGCCGAGAGTCAGCAGACAGCCATGCTCTTTTCGCTCACGGGCCTCATGATGCCGACGATCTTGCTCAGCGGCCACATTTTCCCCGTCGAAAACATGCCTTGGGTCTTGCAATGGATCAGCAACATCATCCCCGCCAAGTGGTTCATCATCATCGTCAAGAACATCATGCTCAAGGGCTCGGGGATCGAGGACATCTGGAAGGAGACCTTGGTGCTCCTGGGCATGGCGGCCGCGTTCATCGGGGTGAGCATCTATCGTTTCAAAATAAGGCTGGAATGAGATGAAAAGAGTCTGGTTTTTGGTGCAAAAAGAATTCATCCAGATCGCCCGCAACAAGGCGATGCTGCCGTCGATCTTTTTGATGCCGGTGATCCAGCTCCTCGTACTCGCGCACGCAGCCACCTTTGAGATTCGCAACCTCAACATTCACCTCATCGACCACGACGGCTCGCAGTATTCGCAGCGGTTGGCTGGCAAGCTCGAGGCCTCCCCCAATTTCCACATTGTCGGGACCTACC
>JANMIM010000746.1:0-5604 GCA_031375795.1 Bacteroidota bacterium | reverse complement strand
GGGCTCTCGATGATCATCGTCGAGAAGACGCGCGACATCGCCATCTTGCGCAGCATGGGCGCGCAGCGCTCGATGATCCGCAAGCTCTTCATCGTCGAGGGCGTCTTCGTGGGCGGCATCGGCGGCATCGCGGGGATGATCTCCGCATTTGTCTTTGGCATCATGCAGACGAAGGTCGGTGTCGTGTGCCTCAATGGCGGCGAGTCCTTTGCCGACATCCAATATTTCCCGCTTGAAATGTGGTGGGGCGACTTTGCTTTGACGGCGTGTACGGTGTTTTCGATTTCTGTGTTGGCGGGGGTGCTGCCGAGTGTGAAGGCGGCGAATACGAATATTGTTCAGAGTTTGCGGAAGTGAGGGGGTTGGGGAATTGGGGGGATTTGTGTAATTTGGAATGTCTGAAAGCAACAGCGAAAGAAAATGAAAGACATCATCTATCAAGAAGCCAAAACGGGAAACAGCAAGGTCAAGGTTGGGATTTTGCTGTATACGGGATCAGGCGATCCAGTAAAGTACTTGAATGAAGCAGTCGATCTCTACGTCCAAAACGAAGGCTACAATGAATTTATCGATGCCAATATGGACAACCCTTGGGTGAGGGTCATCATCAAAGGAATCAACAATATGGACCAGGTTGAATTCAACCCATTGGTGCATCATTTATGAATTGAGACAATTATTTTGTTTTTCCGACATGAAACCACCGCATCAAAAACAACTTAAAAGCTCATGCTAAATCTGTCCAGGCTCGATGAATTAATAGCGAAATTTGAGCTAGTCCGCGAACAGATAACGTCTGAGGCAAGAGAAATGGAAAGACTTCGGCAAAAATTCGTTACCGATTTCCCCCGAATCAACATATTGGATTTGACCTTGGATCAATATGTAGTAGGTAAGCGAACTAGAGAAACATATTGCAATCGGGTAGAGAACGAGCTCAATGCATGGGGAAATATCCACGGAAGTCCTGCCAAAAAATTTGGGATTTATTACGGCATTGCAGGCAAGGATAAAACAAGAACCTATCGAGTTGGCAAAAGGAGTTTTGGTGGCAATATTGAAGAGGCATTCTACAATGTGAAAAGAGAGATTGTCGAATTGTTGAACGCGGGAGATAATGAAGACTTCGTCAAGATGAAGTCCAATCGTATTTCGCCAATGTTCAAAGGCAAACTGCTATCCCTCTATTTTCCAGAAAAATTTCTCAATATCTTTGCATCTTCTCACCTTGATCATTTTCTCAAAAATCTGGAAATTGAGAATAATACACGTTCAGAACTAGATAAGCAACAATTACTACTAGGCTTCAAGGATGCAGATCCAGCAATGGCAGGGTGGTCCATATTTGAATTTAGCAAATTCCTCTACTCCTCATTTGGAATTCCACCTAAAAACTCGGTGTCAGGACCGAATCCCTTGAATCCAGAGATTGAAGATATATTGGACTTTCCGTTGCTCGAATCAGTTGTTCCAGAATTGTTAGCCTATCCACTAAGATCAATTAAGGAAATAATAGAAAAAACGTCTCCCAAAAAGAAGCGAAATCGCCCGTCAAAGATTGATTACACCAACAAACTCAAGCGGGCTCAAGATGTTGGGTCCCGAGGTGAAGAAATTGCCCTAAAATTCGAAATCGACCACCTTAGAAAAGCGGGGAGAGAAGATTTGGCTGCAAAGGTCGAACGAGTTTCCAGCAAAGATGATTCTCTCGGTTACGACATTCGAACATTTGACTTGAATGGAAAAGAAAAATACGTGGAAGTTAAATCAACCACAAGGGGTATTGGCCAAAATGAGTTCTTCATTACTGAAAATGAGCTGAGTGTGTCTCGAAATTCTTCAAATTATTATTTCTATTTGGTTTTCCATGTAAATACCACTGCTCCAAAAATCTTAAGGTTCCGAGCTGTGGAATTGTTCGAAGAAGGCAAGACAATTTTGTCACCAATACTATATCATGTACGATACTCGGTTGAATTGCCCTGAAGCATCCAAATCGTACATGATTCCTGAAATGCGATCTGAAAATTCCTCCCCCTCACTCCCTCACCACCACGCGCTCCCAAACCCCACTTTCCCCCCTCACCACAGCCATATAAGCCCCAGCAGGCAACTCCGCAAAATCCAGCTCATTCACCCCAATCAAAATCGCGCGCTCAGCCACGACTCTGCCCTGCAAATCCATGATTTGCAGCAGGCCGGGCTCCTGCGCTTTCAACTTGAGGCGGCCTTGGAATGGATTGGGGTACAGGCTGATCTGTGGACCAGCACCAGGCGTGATGGCAGTCGCCGCGCCGCTGCGCAGCGCGGAAAAGAAACTGTAGGCATTGCCATTTTGGGGATCGGTGCAGGCGCTCAAGACGGGAAATTTGATCGTCGTGGCATAAAAATCGTAGCATTCCCGCGTGATCACGACGATGTTCCCGAAGAAATTTTCCCGCAAGGTATCCAACAAATGGATGCGCAGCACATTCGGAATCGTGTCCAAACCCAACACAAGATCGCCCCAGGCATCGGCATCGACATGGTAGGTCCCGGTGAAATGGATGGGCCCGCCGACACTTGCATGCTGCCCTTCGTAGGCATCCTGAAATTGGGTACCATAGCCCATCGACAGCCACAGTTTGGTCGACCCATTGTGCTTCTCAAAAGGCGTAAAATCAGGCGAGTAGTTGTCGAAACCCGCGTCTGAAATGCTGTCGGGCGTGATGTGGTAGTACTCCTTGTAGCCGATGCCGCCGTCGTCAAAATCCGCGCGCATGTTGTAGGTCCAGGGCGCCACGCCCGTATCGAGCGCAAAGACGCCGATGTCTGCGGCACCCGTCGGCACCGCGCCCGCAAATGTAAACACCTGTCCAGGCCCGGCAGGTCCCGGCACAAATCCCGGCACAGTCATGCGTGTGCGCACCACGGTATCCCCCGCGACCGGCTGATGCACGGCAGGCGAGAGACTCGGCTGCGCCTGCGCGACCAAAGCAAAAAACACAAAAGCAAGCAATGCAAAGGGTAGTTTTTGAATCATGAATCCAAGTTATAAAAATTCGCTCCAGCATGCAAGCCTTGATTGTCAATCTATTCCGAAACTCGAAGGCGGGTCTTGCGAAATTCGCACGACCGATGTATCTTGGTCGGGACGATATGAAGCCATGAAAAAACGTACCCAAAACAACAATTATCCTCGCAGATGAACACCGCTGGAATCATCGACCTGCTCCTCAAAAAAGGCAATTGGGAGGGCGGCGAACCTTGGGACATCCAATCGCTGAAAAGCTTTTTGTTGACGTTGTTGGCAGATCGATTCAATCATATTTATGATCAGTTTCCTGATCTACGGCCTTCAGATTACGCTGTGTACAAAGGGGTTGCCAAGGGCGGGAGACTTGATCTTCCAGACGATTACATGGAGTTTCTACTGCGCAGTGACCGCGAAATCGTGCAATTGGGCGGTGCTTATGGCATGACGATTTATGGCTGGTCATTGATGCTCACGAGCACCATCGATTTGATGCACGGTTCATCCGATGAAGAAGACAATCCGCGCTATTGGGTCAATGTGGCTGAGCGCGGCGACAAGGGGTATATCTTTTTATGTTGTGACACCCAGAGTCCCCTCTACGGCAAGGTCGCCGAGTTTTACGATAACACGCCCTGGGATTGCAACGGGGAATTGTGGCATGATGATTTGTACGGCACTTTTGAGGAATATATGCTGATGACAATTGCGGATTTTGGGAGTAAATCTTCTTGACGTTGGTGGTTCCCCCTTTGTCATGTTGAGTGGGCACAAATGGGATTTGCCCTTTAATCGAATGACAACTCCGCACTTTGTCATCCCGAGCGTAGTGCAGCGAAGCCGAGGGATCTTGAGCACAGATACACCTCCTGCACAGCAGCCTGGTTATCCGATTACCACGATTTGATTCAATTTTCAATCCACTGACTATCAGTATAATAAATGACTTGTCATTGGCAACTAAGTGGCCGGAACATCTTGCGCTCTACGTAGCACGTTTCGTAACACCTAATGCAGTTCAGCACAATATTAAAAAACACACATTTGAATCAGACAGATGCGCAATCAGGGTTTGGAACGCAGCTTTTTTGCTGGATTGGTCCATGCGGTTGTTGAGACGCAAGGTGTTTCTGGATTGGACAATGGCGTCGCTGAGACGTAAGGTGTTTCTGGAGCGCTAGATTGGCTGCGCCGAACTTACGTTTCCTCCGTTCCGTTTCTGCCTATTTGCGGCGTCGCTTCGCTCCTTGCAAATCGGCAGAAACTCCAGTCGGAATGACAAGCGTCGGAATGACAATTTCTGGAATGACGAGCTTCGCAATGAAAAGTCGCAAAATCCGCGATTCTGCAAACCTACCGCACCCGCACCGTCTCCAAAATTTGCTTGGACCGCAATATCCCGATCCCCGCTGCCTTCATCTCAGCCACCGCTTTTTTCACGTCGCCTTCGTTGATGTTGACGCCGCGGCTTGCGTCCTCAATCAAAAAGGTCTTGAAGCCCAGCGACAGCGCGTCCATGGCCGTGTATTTCACACAAAAGTCTGTGGCCAAGCCGCAGACGTAGACGTCGGTGACGCCTTTTTCGTGCAAATAATCCCCCAAACCCGTAGCCTTTTTGCGGCCATTGTCAAAAAAACCGCTGTAACTGTCGATGCCTGGGTCGGTGCCCTTTTCAAAAATGCGGTCCACGTTGCGGATGTCGAGCTTCATCGCGAATTCGCTGCCGGGCGTACCTTGTACACAATGGCTCGGCCATAATATTTGCTGCAAACCATTGAGATTCACCACATCGTAGGGCCGCAGGCCGGGGTGATTCTCGGCAAAACTGCCGTGGTTGGCGGGGTGGAAATCTTGCGTCATCACCACAACCTCAAATTGCGGTTGTAGCCTGTTCACAATCGGGATGATCTTGTCGCCGTTGTGGACCGCGAGGGCGCCGTCGGGCAAGAAGTCGTTTTGGATGTCCACCAAGATGAGTGCTCTCATTGCAAATTCGATTTTGGGTTCAAAGGTCGCATCGTGAAAATGAAGGTAGTCAAATTTTGAATTCCAAACCAGTGGTTTCCAAGGCGCGGTACCGCGCCTCCTCAAAGCTGTACAAGCGGGCTGCACGGTGCGGGCCGCCTGTTTCATATTCGTCCAGCTCCACGAGAATGTTCATCGACAGCATCTTCTTGCGGAAGTTGCGCCGGTCAAACTCCTCGCCGAGGATGGTTTCATAGAGATTTTGAAGTTGGGTGAAGGAGAATTTCTGAGGGAGCAGTTCAAAACCGATCGGCTGATGGACGATCTTGCCCTGCAGGCGCTTGTGCGCGACCGCCAAGATCCGGTCGTGGTCAAAGGCGAGTTGGGGCAAATCGGGGAAGGCAAACCAGCGTGCATCGCGGGCGTCGCTCGCGCCCGCAGGTGCCGCATACCGACGCATGTCGATGAGCGCATAGTACGCGACCGTGACCACGCGCCCGCGCGGGTCGCGCGCCACGCCCCCAAACGTAAACAGCTGCTCCAGAAACATTTCGCCCAATCCCGTCTCCTCCATCAATTCCCGCCGCGCCGCATCCTCCAATTCCTCGTCCAGCTGCACAAATCCG
>JANMIM010000737.1:0-4452 GCA_031375795.1 Bacteroidota bacterium | reverse complement strand
GTGGGCGTGGCGGAGAGGTTGGCGACGCCGGCACCGCAGATGTTTTCGTTGATGCCAGCGGGGGCGGTACCTGGGAGTGAGATTTGGATGTAGGAGGTCTTTACCGTCTGGTGTGAGCCATTGGCGTTGGTCGCATGGAGGGTCACGCTGTAGGTGCCGTTTTGCAAATATGTGTGGGTCGGGTTTTGCAAGGTGGATGAGGTGCCATCGCCAAAATCCCATAGCCAGGAGTTCGGAAACAAGGCCGACTCGTCGTGGAAATTGACGATGCCATCGCAGGGAGCCACCAAGTCGCTCGAGAAGTCTGCCACAGGTGCCAGTGTCGAGGGCGTGCCCGGCGTTGCGCTGAGCGCTGCCTGCTTTACATTTTTGTCGCTGTCGTCTTGGATCCAAGCCACGACGCCGATCTCGTTTTGGTCGTAGATGTAGGCGGGAATCGCCGCCTTGATGCTATAGGTCTTCGTTTGGCCGACGGTCCAGGCGCCTGCAAGCGCAGTTCCTTGGGTGCTGGGGTACATCTTGCGCATCACGTTTTCAAACACCAGTTCGCCATTGGTACCGGGAGGGGTGAGGCCAGTGAAGTCGATGATCTGCTCGATCATCGCGATGCGCAGTTTGGGGGTGCTCATCGTGTTGGCTTGCGAGGCCGTGACGACGCAATTGATGAAAATGGAGTCGTTGGCGGCATTGAACCAATGCGTGAGCGCCAAGGTGAAGGGCGATGGTACCGCATACTCGTTGTCGATGGAGGCCTGTGAAATACCGTTGGGCTGCCCACCATAAACCGAGCCATCCAAGTAGGCGTCGGGCACGCCGTTCACGCCATAATAACTCACGCGCGCCGCTACCTGAGCTGGATTCTGGGCATTCATCACATCCGTACCCGGCCAGCTCACTTGGTATTTCAAGGAGATCGCCTTGGCGGTGTTGGCGGCCAAAAGCGTATTGAAGGCGGGATTCTGAGAGGCGCAGGGCCCGCAGGAGGCCTGCGTGAATTCCTCGACGAAGACCATGCGCTGGGATTGGGCTGCACCCCAGCTGTAGAGGCAGGCCAAGGTGAGGACGAGTAGGGTATTTTTCATGCTTTGATATTTGGGAATCCACTAATAGCACCAGATGACCAAATATACTCAAATTTCATTACGAATTTCCCTCGTCTCACGATGCGTCATTGAGGTGGTTGGATCTTGGCATGCAGGCGATGTGACCGTCATCGTCTACCATGGCAAGTTCATTCACCGTTCCGTCGAGCAAGGTCACGCAGTTCATCAGTTGTCTCACAGGTGCCCCGGATTGCCTTTTTATTCAAATACAATTCCGATATTGGCTGATCAAGAATTAGGATTCGGTGGAGGACACGATGCATTTGGATTTGGAAAAACAGTGGATCGAAGGAGAAATCAAGCGGTATTTGCTAATTGATGGCGATGTGCCCCCACCATGGATCTATTCGCCCGATTCACATCCATTGAGCATACAATGGCGGATGGGCGGAGGCGAAGGGTTTTTGATGGTCTTTAGCCACTGGTTCCAAGAGTGCCTCAGGGATGAAAACGATCGCATTGTCTATTTCAAGAAATATCCGCCACCTCCTAGATGGCTGCAATGGCTGGCAGACGCCATTTGGAGTCTGGAGCCTTGGGAAAAAGAAATCGATTACGCACCCTATTTTCAACGTTTGGAGGCATTGGGATTTGAGGGTGTCTCTGCATTTGCCGCAGATTTTGACGATGAGAAATGGGAGGCGATGGAAGCAGGAGCGGCAGAATGACAGGCTGCAGTTTCTATGAAGAGGGCAGATCGCCGATGTTGCAAGGCAAACGTGAAAAGCGACTCAGCAAGCGTGCGATTCACATTACCGCTTGCGCGCATCGGCCATGTGGTGCAAGGCGGCACCTAACAAACACTGCGCACTGGCACACCCTTTTATTCGCAGCATATTGTAGGTGAATGTAAAAGCATCGCAAGGAGGTCCATCAACGATTTCCATACGTCGTCAAAAATCTGCAATTTCGCCCTCAATGAATGATGCTCAGAAAAAGGACGCAGCAACCAAATCGGCAATGCACCCCCGCAATCTGCACCGCGACCGCTATGACTTTCCTGCACTTGTGGCAGCCAATCCAGAAATTGAATCCTATCTCCAAAAAAGCCCGTCAGGCGACCCGACGATCGATTTTGCAGACCCCGATGCGGTGAAGTCGCTCAACCGTGCCTTGCTGATGGCCTACTACGGGATCGTGCATTGGGATGTGCCTGCGGGTTACCTGTGCCCCCCTGTGCCCGGGCGCGCAGATTACATGCACTACCTCGCCGACCTGCTCTCTGAATCCAGCAAGGGCGTCGTTCCCACTGGCAAGCAGGTGCGCGTGCTGGACATCGGCACCGGCGCCAATTGCATTTACCCCATCGTCGGGCACGCGCTCTACGGTTGGCAGTTTGTGGGCACCGACATCGACCCGGTCTCCGTCTCGGCCGCCCAAACGATTGTCGCCAGCAATCCCGGCCTCAAGGATGCGGTCGAGATTCGCAGGCAGACGACAACCTCCAGCATTTTTTTCGGGATTTGGGGGGAGCATGAGCGCTTTGATGCCGTGGTCTGCAATCCGCCGTTTCATGCCAGCAAGGCGCAGGCCGATGCGCAGACTGCACGCAAACTGCGCAGCCTGGGCCACACCAAGCCCGAGACGCCCACGCGCAACTTTGGCGGGCACAGCGCCGAGTTGTATGTCGAGGGTGGAGAGCTCGGCTTCATCAAACGCATGATCAGTCAAAGCCGGGACTTTGGCCGCATCTGCATCTGGTTCACCTCCATCGTCTCCAATGCCGACAACCTGAGACCACTCTACCAGGCGCTCGCCTCCGCCAATGCCTTTGATGTAAAAACCATCGAGATGCACCAAGGCCAGAAATCGAGCCGCATATTGGCATGGACCTTCATGCACCCCAAGCAAAGATCGGCCTGGCGCAAGCGGCGGGCTGAGAAAGCAGAGGATTCGAAGAACGAATGATTGAAGCACTAACCAACCACGACAATGACAAAAAATCTGTGTTTCCTCTTGCTCTTGGCCATGCTCAGTGCCTGTACCCAAGCTCCGTCTGGCGACAAATCACCTGGCGCCACCAATGAAAACGGGATTACCGACAAGCACAGTTATGGTTTTGCCCAACGCACCAGTGGCGCCGACGCCATCCAATTGAAGGATGGCGGCTACGTCATCGTTGGTTACCTAATCGATGTCGAAGGCAGGAATAAGCGCGATAGCCTGGTGGAAT
The DNA here is from genome assembly GCA_031375795.1 of Bacteroidota bacterium. Classification (GTDB taxonomy): domain Bacteria; phylum Bacteroidota; class Bacteroidia; order J057; family JADKCL01; genus JADKCL01. The sequence goes on along the minus strand of JANMIM010000737.1, from coordinate 1,176 downwards.
ACTTCACCAGAGGCTTCATCCTCAATGTCGATGCGAATCTGCAGCAGCGCTGGGTGCAGGTATTCGAACTAGGCAATGCCACGGAATTGAAATCTGTCCTAGCCATCAATGATAGTCTGTTTGCTTGTTTTGGGTTTGACGATGATGGCCATGCATTGCGGTTTTTGACAATTGATCTCCAAGGCAATGTCCATACTGAAAAGCAAATTGACGTTTCAAGTGGCTACAAGCTGCAATCGGCAGTGAGATGTGCCGATGGGCACTTTGTCGTAAGTGGGTCGTTGGGAATGGGCGCCGATCACATTCTAATTCACAAATTGAGCATCGATGGAGAAGTGATTTTTCAACGGCAAATCCAGGACGATAATTCCTTGATGGTGAGCGCCCCGCTCATTTCCACTTCAGATGGTAATCTCTTGGTCGCCGTGGGAGATAATTTTCAGGATAAGATCAGGCTCATCAAGATGGATTGCAATCTCAAAACGATTTGGGAGCAAGAAATCGCAGGCAGTCATGACCCTCGCTTGGAAACAATTTCCAACGGATATTATTTGCTTTACCACTTTGAATGGCAGAGTCGCGAGAGTGGTTGGATTTTTACGGTGATCAATGAAAATGGCAGGATCGTCAAGGAAAGAGATGTCGATCTTGGCTTCTCTGCTGGTCCCGAGATGGACGATATGGGAAGTTGTTGGACTGTGGACTGCAGGATGAATGGTGCGCACCTCTCGGAAATGTCAGCAGCGGGAGACGAGGAATGGGGGCGCGATTTTGAAATTGACTCCTTGTTAGACATTCAATTGATGGCGCCAATGACAAACGACAGGATTTTCATGATGGGTGAGTTGCAGACATATCCCAGTTTAAGCATCAACGACCGAAAAATGGTGCTGTTTTATGTGGATGCAAAGCACGAATGAGCGGTCTTCAAATTCTCCACTACTGCAATCCTAGCCTTTATCCATTGCCCTACGATTCACTTTCAGCCACACCAAAATCCGTCTCAAAATCCTTAACTTCGCCCCAAATTCTAAAGATCAAAATGAGAAAAAGCCTTTTCGCGTTGTTTGCTGCTGCCTTTGCTTTGACGATTGCCGCCTGCACCTCCAAGGAAACCAACACGCTCGCACCCCCTACGACCGAGGCCGTAGACGCCCTCGCCGCCCACATCGACGC
>JANMIM010000719.1:0-2607 GCA_031375795.1 Bacteroidota bacterium | reverse complement strand
CGGCCGTTTGCATCCTCCACGAGCGATGCCTTTTCGCTCATGAATAGCCCTTGCTCCTCCCCAAATTGCTGCATCTTGACCCCGTCGTACCGGCACACCCCGGCACCGAAATTCACAAACCACAAGTCACCGTGGCTATCTTCGACCACATCGTTAACGACGTTGGAAAAAAGGCCCTCGTCACTGGTCAGGCATGAAAACGCATGGCCATTGTACCTGCAAGCGCCGCCGCCATAAGTGGCCGCCCAGATACCCCCACGCTTGTCTTGGCACAGGGCCATCACTTGGACCTGACCCAACCCATCGGCCACATTGAAATTCTTGAAATCGTACCGCTGGCCATAAGTGTCGACCGATGATAAGATCAAGCCGCAAAGAATCCCGACGAATAGGACTATTCTGACCTCAACGTTTCTACGCATTTACACTGATTGATACCTATAAAGTTAACCAAAGCTTCGGTATCGCATCATCCATGAAAGCTTATGGAGCTTTTTGCCATACAATGGGCAGGTTGAATGGCAAATTCTTGGTGAACTGGGCCAGCTTGTCCTTGTATGGCCTGATTGTTTGCGTAAGAAGATCGTGACGCATCATGTAAAAAAGTAACACGGCCATCTTTTGCAAGATGGCCGTGTCATTTCTGGTGGGTCAGAACTGTGGGGACAGCCTCAGACCTGCATGGTCTTGAGGACATCGTTCATGTTCCGCACAGCCTCGGCTGACTTTTCGAGCAGGCCTTTTTCCTCCTCGTTGAGGTCGATCTTCACGATCTCCACGACGCCTTTGCTACCGACCCTGATCGGCACGCCGATGCAGATGTCCTTGAGGCCATATTCGCCTTCGAGCGCGACGCAACATGGGAACACCCGAGGGGTATTGGTGACGATGGCCTCAGCGAGTTGAGCGGCAGCTGCGCCCGGTGCGATCCAGGCACTCGTGCCGAGGAACTTTGTGAGTGTTGCGCCGCCCACCATGGTGTCGGCGACGATCTGCTTCATGCGGTCGGCAGCGATGTACTGCGTCACCGGCACGCCGCGGAGGGTGCTGTAACGTGGCAGGGGGATCATGGTGGTGTCACCGTGGCCGCCGATCACGTTGGTTTGCAGGTCGCGTGGCGAGCATCCGAGCTCCGCGGAGAGGTTGCCGGCAAAGCGAGCGCTGTCCAAAATGCCGCCCATGCCGATCACGCGGTGGCGTGGCAGGCCGGTGAGCTTCAGGGTGAGATAGGTCATCGTGTCCAGCGGATTGGAAATCATGACGATGATTGCATTGGGGGAGTGCTTGAGCACATTCTCCACGACACTCTTGACGATGCCTGCATTCACGGAGATGAGTTCTTCGCGGGTCATGCCTGGCTTGCGGGGCACGCCAGAGGTTACCACAACCACATCGGAGTTGGCGGTTTTGCTGTAGTCGTTGGTCACGCCCGTGACACGGGTGCTGTAACCGCAGATTTGGGAGGTTTGATAGATATCAAGTGCCTTGCCTTCGGCCAAGCCTTCCTTGATGTCCAGCAATACGACCTCATTGCAAAAATCACGCTTGGCGATCACGTCTGCGCAAGTAGCACCTACTGCACCTGCTCCGACGACTGTAACTTTGCTCATAGCTTACGTTTCTTTAGAAATTTATCGAAGTCCAACTTAAAAACAAGCGCAAAGGTAGGTGCAAGGGGAGCAAATTCAAAGGACATTTCCAGCCCTTTCTCAAAAATAAGACCATGAAAATCGGCGAATGCATTTTGCAGGACGGGCGGTGTGGGCATGCTTTTGAGTTGTGAATCGGCAGTCGTCTATTTTTTCATACGGCAGTCGGTGGATAACCTTTGAAATCACCGAAATTATACTAATTTTGTGACCTCACATTACCTGTAAAAAGTGTACTCACACTGTTAGTTGATATGAAAAGATTCGCCTCCTTAATCCTTGTGATGTTTCTGGCAGTGGCTTTTGCCCAGCCCATGATGGCCCAGAAATCCAAGGAAGACAAAAAGAAAGAAAAGGAAGAAGCCAAGCTTTGGAAAAAGAAGGCGAAGACCTATGCCAAAACCCCGCTCTCCCTCAGGGATGACCTTGAAACCGCCAACAAGCAACTCAGGGAGTGCAGCGAGCGCAACAAGAACCTCCAAACCAAGTTTGCCGGACTCGAGAACACGATCGACAGCCTTCAAAACGTCTTGAATGGCAAGAATGCTGAGATGGCTGCCCTCAATACCAAGTATGAGAAGCTCCAAGCTGCTTTTGAGGCTCAGAAGAGCATCACGGTCAGCAACATCATTCCCGGACTCATCTACCACGTGCAGATCGGTGCCTACGTCCACTTCGACATGAATCAGCACCTTGTGCAGACCGACAAGACATTTGAAGGCGAGACCAAGGACGGCATGAACAAGTACATGATCGGCAACTTCAAGGATCTGGCGAATGCCGATGCGTTCAAGGAAGACGTGCGCAAGCTCGGCATCAAGGACGCCTTTGTGGTGGCTTACATCGATGGCACGCGCGTCACGATGGAAGAGGCTGCCAAGTACAATGGTGGTGGCAAAGGCATCAACACCGGCGACAGCAACGGCAAGAGCAATACAGAGTCGGGTGGCAAAGAAGG
>JANMIM010000691.1:0-1699 GCA_031375795.1 Bacteroidota bacterium | reverse complement strand
GTCGCTTCGCTCCCTCGACCTTCCGATAGCTATCGGAATCGGTCGAAATGACAAGCTGTTTACACATAATACTGGTCAACTTCCCGATCGGCGCAAAAATCAAAAGTCGGACTGCCTGCCCCTCCCGGGGCTATTGTGAGTGCACAAGTTTACGAACATGCGACGATGTCGGGACAAGGAGGGCCGACAAACGTTGGCAATTCAGCACACTGCAAAATCATTTTTTTTGCTATATTCGATCCTGAAACATTGACACTGAATTGCAATTCGCTTGAAGTCCAAGATTGATCCGATGATTCCCACGCATGACCTCGAATCCAAGCAGGGCTCGATCCAGTGGAAAACAATCGCCCACAGAAACCACTATGACTTCACGCAACAGCACCGTCACAGCTATTTTGAGGTGATGTTTTTTGTGCAAGGCGGCGGCACGAATCTGATCGATTTTGTGAAGTACGAGGTCAAATCCAACGCCTGCTACCTCATTTATCCCGGGCAAATTCACTTGTTGCAGCGATCGCCGGGCTCGCACGGGGTGCTCATACAATTTGATGCGACGGCGGTCGACTCGGCGCGCTTGCAGCGGCTCTTGCAGGAAAAAGCTTGGTCGGGATTTGGGGCTGTGGTATTTGAGGAAAATGATGCCGCGATGCAAGCGGTCATGCCGATCGTCGATCTCATGGGGAAACACAGTGAAAAACCATCGGTCTATGCGCAAGAATCCCAACAGCACCTTTTGCAGGCGCTGCTCCTGGACCTGTTTTCGCTGATCGACGGGCAGCAAGCGAAGGCGGCCATGGATCCGGACTTCTACCAATTCCTCCAACTCGTGGACCAGCATTTCCGTGAGGTGCAAAAGGTCGCATCCTACCTCGACCGCTTGCCGATGAACGAAAAACGGCTCTCGGCATTGGCGCAAAAGTACCTGGGCACGACGCCGTTGCAGATCATTCACCAACGCATCCTGCTCGAAGCAAAAAGGCTATTGGTCACTGGAAATCAAGCGCACAAGGAGATCGCCTACGACCTCGGATTCGACAGTCCGGCCAGTTTCAGCGCCTTCATCAAGAAAAAAACCGGACTCACGGCCTCAGAAATTCAGGCACAGGTGACGGAAATTCACAAGCAATCGGCGGAAATTCATAACGCATTCGACCAGAAATGAGGGAGCTTTGATCATTGGCCTATCACTCGTGGCCATGCTCAATGTCTTATTCACCCATTAATCTTTGAACGACATGAAAAACGTAGTTAAATTCCTCTTCATCGCCCTCCTGCTGAGCGGTCACTATGCCATGGGGCAATGGACAGCCGTGAGCATCAACCCTGCAAAATATGTGACCACGCTCAATTTTCTCAACGACGACCTGGGGTATGCCATGATGATCAAGACCACCAACAATGAGCGGACTTTGGAAAAAACGACCGACGGGGGCGATACATGGACCGCGCTGACATTGCCCCTTCAAGGCAATGAATTTCAGGACATGGATTTTCATGCAGATGGGGTCGGAGTGGCTGTTTTTAGGGATGTGGGCAACCCTGTGACGCCCACGATGATCTTCAAAACGACCAACGACGGCCTGGTGTGGACGGATATTACGCCAGACACGACGGCGATTGGGATGGGTACCTCTGTTTGTCAGTTTTTGAGCCCCGACTCGGGCTACTTTGCAACCGACAACACGATTTACAAGAC
>JANMIM010000663.1:0-2537 GCA_031375795.1 Bacteroidota bacterium | reverse complement strand
TCAATGCCGATGGTCACCAAGACTTCGCGACGGCAAATCTCATGTCCAACGACGTTTCGATTCGTTTGGGGGACGGCTTGGGCAGCTTTCCAGGGACAGGCAGCTTTCCTGTGGGAAATTCGCCGAGATCGGTAGTCGTTGCGGATTTCAATCATGATGGAGCCCAAGATCTGGCCATTGCCAATGAGACCTCCAATAGCGTTTCAATTCGACTCGGGAATGGCTTGGGCGGATTTTCGGGCAGCACGAACCTTGGCGTCGGGTCCTATCCCAATGATGCACAGGTCGGCGATCTCAATGGAGATGGCCATTTGGACCTCATAGCAGCGAACTTAAATGGTTCCTCGGTTTCGATTTGCCTAGGAGATGGAGCTGGCGGTTTCGCCGCGCATGTCGTTTATGGCCTCACATCGTTGTCCAACCCGCGATCGCTTGCCGTGGGAGATTTTGACCAAGACGGCCTTCATGACCTCGCGGTTGCCTGTCAAGGCTTGGCAAAGGTTTCTACTTTATTGGGAAGTAAAGCAGAAATCAATGTGAAAGGCAACAATGTGACGATCCTCGATGGCGACTTGGTCGCGACGACGGCCGACCACAGTGACTTTGGAAGTGTCTTGGCTTGCTCTGGGGCAATTACACGGGTGTTCAGAATCGAAAACAATGGTAACACTAACCTTGTCATTTCAGGCGTAACCATTTCGGGGGTGAATGCCTCTGATTTCACCGTGGCAACGATGCCCACGTCGCCCATTGTTGCAGGGGGATTCAGCAATTTTCAAGTCACCTTTGATGCATCGGCCACTGGGAGTCGCAATGCAACCATCAACATTGCCAACGACGACTGTGACGAAAATCCTTACGACTTTGCAATTAGAGGCACTGGCAATGCAGACATTGTCAATCCCATCATCACCTGCCCTGCGAATGTGAGCACCACAACGTCGTCAGATGGAGGAAACAACTGTACAGCCGTGGTTTCAGGATTGGGGGGTAGTGCCAGTGACAATTGCACCTATGTGGTTCCTTATACCTACAGTGGTGCAACGATTGGATCTGGCAACGCGACCGTCAACATGCAGACGACATTCAGTTTAGGTGCAATTACTTTTAATGGTGGTATCACGACCGTGGTCTGCACAGCCACGGATGCGTCTGCAAATACCTCAACATGCAGTTTCACCGTTACCGTAGCGGATAACGAGCTCCCTACACTCTACAATCTCAGTTGCCAGAGCACGAACGCGGCAGCTACTGCCTACAACGATGGCTGGCAATCTGGCGACAATGATGGCGCAGGCTTCGGACCTTGGCTGCTCACGCCCTCCAGCTTGGACAACAACCTTTGCGGATTCTTTGTCGGCAATTCCACGCTTAACGGCGCAGCGACAGACTCCAACAACGATGGCGACATCAATTCCTCAGGGAAAGCCTTGGGTCTGTATTCCAATTCCGGCCATGCTGCCTCTGCCATGCGCCCATTTTTGGCACCATTGACGATCGGGAACAAGTTCGTTGTCGAGCTGGACAATGGATTCGTGGACAATGGGCAAATCGTGAGCCTGACGTTGCAGAACTCCTCAGGTGGTAGCCTTACCACCCTGCGGTTCCGTGGCAACCAAGCGCAATATGAACTGTCGGACAACAATGGAATCACGCCATTTACAGGAGTTCCTTTCACCGACCAAGGACTGATCATCGAGGTCACACCGATTTCGATAGGACAGGCGAATGTAAAGCTCACCCGCAAAGTCGATGGCGTGAACCAAACCCTCGTCTCGACCTTGTTGGCCGGTGGCGGAAACCAAATCATTACGCGCTTTACTGTCACGAGCAGCAATGTGGGTACCGGCAGCACCAAGGACCTTTTTGTGAACAATATGCAAGTCTGCACGGCCGTACCCGGATGCCCTGGATCGGTCAGTGTGAGCAACAGTGTGGGTGTGTGTACCGCGGCGGCAAGCTTTAGCGCTGTGTTTGCGGCCGACAACTGCACCCCAACATTGCCAGTGACACAAACTTCGGGCTTGGCTTCAGGTGCCAATTTCCCCGTCGGCACAACGACCAATGCGTTTCTTGCCACCGACGGTGGCGGCAATACCGCGACTTGTTCATTTACGGTGACGGTCGCCGATACGGCAAACCCGATCGCGCTCTGTCGCAACCTCACCGTCTATCTCAACAGCGGCGGCACTGCCAACCTCGTCCCCGCCATGCTCGACAATGGCAGCACCGACAATTGCGGGATCAGCACCCGCAGCATCAGCGCCAGCGCCGTGAGCTGCGCAAATCTCGGCGCGAATGCCATCACGCTGACAGTCGGCGACGGCAGCGGCAACACTTCCACCTGCAGCGGCACGGTCACCGTCGCGGACTCCACGCATCCGACCGCGCTTTGCCGCAACCTCACCGTTTATCTCAACAGCGGCGGCACTGCCAATCTCGTCCCCGCCATGCTCGACAATGGCAGCACCGACAATTGCGGGATCAGCACCCGCAGCATCAGCGCCAGCGCCGTGAGCTGCGCAAATCTCGGCGCG
>JANMIM010000645.1:0-4471 GCA_031375795.1 Bacteroidota bacterium | reverse complement strand
CGACGCTGGAAAAAATCAGGGAATTTCTCACGCCGACGAGCATCCTCAATCCCGACGTGACAGGCTTTTTGGATGGCCCCGATGGTGAGGTGATCGTCGTGGGAAATCTGGGGATGCAGGTGATCAAAGACGGGCAACGATTGCCGATAAGTCCTTCCAAAATCGCAGACATGGCCATCCTTGGCGATGAGGCGCTGATCTGCCTCTTTTCAAATTGGGTCAAATTCACGATGGACAAGGAAGGCCAATGGATGAAGACCGTGGCGGGCACCATCACCGCAGCGCAAGCGACCGGTAGCCACCGCTGCCTGCATTGTGCCTATGACCGGCTTGGCAACGGGTGGCTTGCCAACCAAAATGAAGTCATCAGGGTACGCGGATCGGTGATCGACACGATTCATAAACAATACTTTGGCTATAGCGGATACCGCAACTCGAGTTTTGGACAGAGCATCCATGGACCCTATGTGTATGGCAGCATCAACAATGGACTTTTTGTGTATGGAAAGGGATGGTCTGCACAGCTGAACCAAGACAACGGCCTCCTGGACAACAAGGTGACCACGATGTACGAGGACAGCAGGGGCGGTTTGTGGATCGTCACGTCCCTGGGGCTCTCCTTTGCGATGGTAAATGCTACGGGCGCCAGTGTGGTTGCATCCAAGCGCTTGGTCGACCTCTTTGGGACCAACAATGTAAGGGACATCATCGTCGAGCGGGACACGATCTGGGCTGCGGCCGAGGGTGGATTGGTAGTGTTTCCCATGAAATCCATGGATGTGCAAACCCTCGTGCCCAAAGTGTCCATTTTGGAGTTGAGGGCAAACAATGTCCTGCAATCGCTGGATGGACCCGTGGTCCTCGACCACAGCCAGACGAACATCAGCATCCATTTCTACGCAACGACCTTTCACGATCCCCGGTCGATTGAGTACAGGTACCGCATCTCGCGCGACGATACCGCCTACCAAGTTTCGCATTCCCAGCACATCGATCTCCCGCAGTTGAGTCCAGGTGAATACGAAATCGAAATCCAGGCCCGGCATCCCCGTGGTCAATGGAGTTTGGAGCCGGCGCGAATTTCATTGGAGATTACCCCTCCAGTTTGGAAAACGTGGACCTTCTTGGTCGCGGTGGCATTGATCATCCTCTTGGTCACGGTCCTCGTCATCCGCAAGGTCCTGGCCGAGGCAAACCGAAAGTCGGTGCTGCGGGAGTCGCTGGCCATCGCCCGCCAAAACGCACTCATCAACCAGATGAACCCCCATTTTGTGTTCAATTCACTCAATTCCATCCAAAATTTTGTGTTGAACAATGAAACCGAGATTGCCAACAACTACCTCGCCGATTTTGCGTCGCTCATGCGCGCCATCTTGGTCAATGGACGGGCTGCATTCATCAGCTTGGCCGAGGAGGCGCGGTTTCTCAACCTGTACCTGAAGTTGGAGGCCCTGCGCTTGGACGACCAATTCACCTTCAAGATCGTGATCTCCAAGGGAATCATGGCCTCCACCGTCAAGGTGCCGACGATGATGCTGCAACCCATCTTGGAAAATGCGATTTGGCACGGGATTGCCCCCTTGCAAGACCGCACCGGAATCATCGAGATGACCTTTCAGATTGTCGACAATTACCTCTCATGCAAGGTGTGCGACAACGGGATCGGTCGCAAGATGGCCGCCGAGCGTGCCCTGAAATTTGGGAAAAAACACCAGAGTTTTGCCACATCCATCATGAATGACCGCATCGAATTGATGAATGAATCGCGTGACAAGAAGATCAGGGTGGAGTTCAAAGATTTGGTGGATGCGGAGGGCATCGGCATGGGGACCGAGGTCACACTCCTGATACCCCTGGAATTCGCAATGGAAAAAGAATATGATCAGGACAATAATCGTGGATGACGAGGCCAATGCGAGGCGCACGATGCACTCGCTCCTCAAAAATTATGCACCCAACGTGGAGGTCGTCGCAGAGGCTTCATCCGTCGCCACGGCATTGCAAGCCATCAAGGAGCACCTGCCCGACTTGGTGTTTCTGGACATCGAGATGCAGGATGGGACGGGTTTTGAGGTGCTCCAAAACCTGCCGCAGATTGATTTCAACGTCGTGTTTGTCACGGCTTATGAGCAGTATGCCTTGCAATCCTTTCGGTTTGCGGCGATCGACTACCTGCTCAAGCCCGTGCGCATCCAAGAGTTGCAGGAAGCCATCGCGAGGGTGGCCGAGCGAGGCAAATCCACCATCACGACCGGCAAGGATTTCAAGGCGATCAAGCAAAAGATCGACGCCTCGGGCACCGAGGGGCCCATGGTGCTGATCACCGAGGTCGATGGCTTCACGATCGTGCGCTACAACGAGATTCTCTATCTCGAGGCAGCCAAAAACTACACCGTCTTTGTGTTTGAGGGCAGAAAGGTGATTGCCTCGCGGTCCATGGGGGAATATGAGGAATTGCTCGCAGAGTTTGGCTTCATGCGGATCCACAAATCCTACATCGTGAACCTCTTCAAGGTGGAACGCTACGTGAAAGGCAGAGGCGGAGAGGTCGAGCTATGTGATGGCACGGCCATACCCATCGCCCGTGAGCGGAAACAGGTTTTCCTAGAGCACTTCGAGGCACGTTTTGGATTGATTTGAAGAGTTTTCGGGTTCATGGGCTTTTTGGGCGAGGGCCGGGACGTGTGGACAAAAAACGATGAGCTCATTTGTACTTACAAGTAAATAGTCCGTACATTCGTAGTACAATGAAAGACAAGAGTGCCAAATACTGTGGTTGCCTCTACTTCGCGTCGAGTGCGCTGGCGCGCAACATCACGCGTTTGGCCGAGCAGGCTTATGCACCTACGGGCCTCGCACCCTCGCAGGCGATGTTGCTCATGGCTGTGATCGATCAGCCGGGCATCAATCCTACCCAGATATCGGAAATCATGCTCCTGAAACCCTCCACTGTGACCCGTGGAGTGGAAAAATTGGAGCAGGCCGGGCTGGTGGAGCGCCAAAGCAATGGGAAATTCATCGAGGTCTATCCTACGACCGAGGGCAAGGCGCTCAACATGAAGATCAAGGCGGCCTGGACCGACCTGTACCGCAACTACAATGAAAAACTCGGCGAGGCCGAGAGCATGCAGCTCGCGACACTTGCCTATGGGGCCGCAAAAAATTTGGAGAATGTTTAAACTTTTTCCGCACTCATCATTTGTATATACAATTGAGGAGGCTAGCCTCCATCGTTCATTTCACCCTTTTTGATCATCCATTTTTTTCATCATTCACCTATCATCTAGAAAAACATGTACGTAATCGCAGGAGCAACAGGAAACACCGGGAAACCGATCGCCGAATCACTATTGAAAGCCGGCAAGAAAGTGCGCATCATCAGCCGCGACGAGGCCAAGGCTGCACCGCTTGTGGCCATGGGCGCCGAGTGGGTCAATGGCAGCAGCACCGACCGCGCCACCCTCACCGAGGCATTCAAAGGCGCCACGGCGGCCTACATCATGATTCCCCCGGCACCACAAGCCGCCGATTTCCCCGCCTACCAGGCCGAGGCCACCGAAAACATCGCCCAAGCGATCCAAGCATCGGGCTTGAAAAACGCCGTCACGCTCAGCAGCATTGGCGCGCATCTTGCAAGCGGTGCCGGTGTCGTGCAGGGCTTGCACCACATGGAAAACCGCCTCAATCAAATCCCAGGATTGAATGTCTTGCACCTGCGCCCGACTTATTTCCTGGAAAATACCCTCGGGCAGGTCGGCGCCGTGAAGATGCTCGGCATGATGGCAAGCCCGCTGCATGGCGATTTCAAAATGCCGATGATCGCCACGCAAGACATCGCACAATATGCGGCCAAGCGTCTGCAAGCACTTGACTTTCAAGGCCACGGCACGCAGGACCTGCTGGGTGCACAGGAAGTTTCCTACAACGAGCTTGCGCAGGTCTATGGCGCCAAGGTCGGCAAGCCCGACCTCAAGTATGTACAAATGCCCTATGAGGCCTTCAAGGGCATCATGATGCAGGAATGGCATGCGAGCGAGAGCTTTGCAGACAACATGAATCAATTCATCAAGACCGCCAACGAAGGGCAGATCACGGGCATCGCCGACCGCAATGCCGAGTCCACGACACCTACATCGGTCGCCGATTTTTCCAACGTGTTTGCACACGTGTACAACAACTGATCCCATTTGATGTGGCTGCCGCCGTGGTGGGGAAACCCGCTGCGGCGGCGGCATATTTTGTCCAACACAATATTTGAGCGACATGAAATATAAGCTGCTAGGAAAAACCGGACTTCGTGTATCTGAACTTTCCCTGGGCACGATGACCTTTGGAGAGGAATGGGGATGGGGTGCCTCCCATGAGGAAAGCAAAAAAATATTTGATGCCTATGCCACAGCAGGCGGCAATTTCCTCGATACCGCCAATCGCTACACCGAGGGCACAAGCGAGCGTTTCGTCGGCGAATTCA
>JANMIM010000630.1:0-2440 GCA_031375795.1 Bacteroidota bacterium | reverse complement strand
AGGATTTTGGGGGGAAGTGAAAAAGTGAAAAGTGAAAAGTTGTGAGTGGGGGATCGTTTTGGGCCTTTGTCTTGCGATTTCCGATCTGAGACCTATTCGGTAATCCAATGATATGAGCGCATTTGCACAAGACACCATCGTCGCGATCTCTACCCCGCAGGGGTTGGGAGCGATCGGCATGATCCGTATCTCGGGGGATGCGGCGGTGGAGATTGCGGATCGGGTCTTCAGCAAAAATATTGCGGATGCGGCTGGGTATTCCTTGCATTTTGGGCAGATCTTGAAGGATGGCTCGATCTTGGACGAGGTGCTGCTGAGTGTGTTTCGCGCGCCGCGCTCGTTTACGCGGGAGGATGTCGTGGAGATTTCCTTTCATGGCAGTCCGTATATATTGCGGGAGGCGCTCGACCTGATGGTGATGCAAGGCGCACGGCTGGCAACGGCAGGGGAATTTACCCAACGCGCCTACCTCAACGGCGCGATGGACCTTGCACAAGCCGAGGCGGTCGCAGACTTGATCGCAAGCGGCAGCGCGCAATCCCACAAGCTCGCCATGCAGCAGATGCGTGGCGGCATTTCCCGGGAATTGGAAATATTGCGCGACCGATTGCTGGAATTCACGGCATTGCTGGAACTGGAATTGGATTTTGGGGAAGAGGATGTCGAATTTGCCGACCGCAAACAATTTGATGCGCTGTTGCAGGAGATGCTGGGGCGCATTGCGGAACTCATCCGCAGCTTCAGCTATGGAAATGCCGTAAAGGAAGGCGTGCCCACCGCCATCGTCGGCAAACCCAACGCCGGCAAAAGCACCCTGCTCAACCAGCTCTTGCAAGACAACCGCGCCATCGTGAGCGCCACGGCAGGCACCACGCGCGACAGCATCGAGGAGCGCCTCGTGATCGACGGCATCGAATTTCGCCTGCAAGACACCGCCGGCATCCGCGACACCCAAGACGAGATCGAAGCCGAAGGCGTTCAACGCAGCATCGGCTTGGCGCAAAAGGCGAGCTTGGTGATCTATCTGTTTGATCCCGCAGAGGAAAATCCAGAAGAAGTGGAGACCGCAATATCGGCACTACAATTGCCAGCAACCACCAAAATATTGCGCGTGGCAAACAAATCGGATCAGAATCAGAATCAGAATTTACAGAATTTGCAGAATTACCAGAATTTCAGCGATGTTCTGAATTCTGGTAATTCAGGTAATTCTGTAAATTCTGGTTCAAATTCTGCTCTCATCTCCGCGAAGTATGGCCAAGGGATTCCTGAATTAAAATCTGCGATGGTCGCCGCCGTGCGCAGCTACTGGGAAGGCGGGGACAACGCCGAGGCCGTGGTCGTGAGCAATGTGCGCCACCTGCAAGCCCTGCGCAAGACCTACGAATCCCTGAGCGCGGCACGCGAGGCCATGAACGCTGGGACTTCCGGGGACTTGGTCGCGATTGATATTCGTGATGCGCTGTATGCGTTGGGTTCGATCACCGGGCAAATCTCGACGGAAGAGGTGCTGGGGGCTATTTTTGGGCGGTTTTGCATCGGGAAATAGTGAGCACCGCAACATTTGTGTGGACGCTAGCTTAAAGCATCAAATCCTATCTCAAAAACCGTCCCCACCCCCACCCCCGACCGATAAGTCAGCCCACCCCCCATCCGCGCCACCGCCAAGCGCGCCTTGTAAAGCCCCAACCCAAAATGCCCAGGGGAATTGTCCCCCTTCACAAAAAGATCAAACAAAGTCTGCTGAATCCCCGCGGGTATACCCGGCCCCTGATCCGCTACGGCCATCCGGAAATGGTTGCCTTCCTGTTGCGCCACGATGCGCACGCTAGCGCCGCGCGCCCCGCCAAAGGCGAGGGCGTTGGCGACGATTTCCCGCACGGCGATTTTGAAGAGGTAGCGATCCACGGTGCAGACCGTTCCTGCATTGACCTCCAGCAAAACCGCTGAAGTGTCCACGTCAAAGCGGGTTTTTAACTCGTCTAGCACCTCCTCGAGGGTATCGCGCAGGTCCAGCGATGCGGGTGCTGCAAGATGGTGCCGGATCGCGCCGAGCTCACAGATGCTCAGGTTCTGCGCATTCAAGTCCTCGATGGTGCGACCAATATGTCCCAACACCGTTTCGGTGGGCATGGCCTCGGTGGTGGCCAGGCCCAGCAGGCCCATGATCTTGGTGATCGGGCTGCGCAGGTCATGCGAGGTGCGGTACAAGAGGTCGTTCAATTCCTTGTTGGCGATTTCCAGGGCCTGCGTGCGTTCCAGCACTTTCTCTTCCAAACCTGCATTGATGCGCTTGATTTGCTCTTGTTGGTCGTGCAACAGCCGGTTTGTTTTTTGTTTGTCCAAGTAGGCCACCACCGCCGCGATCACCAAAAGCAGCAACAACGCCAGACCCCCGATCAATAGGTTTTGGGTCGTATTTTGGCGGTCAATCTTCAGG
>JANMIM010000590.1:0-2126 GCA_031375795.1 Bacteroidota bacterium | reverse complement strand
AGTCGGAGTGGTCATTGGTCAGAATCAGAATTCACCGAATTTGCAGAATTTCCAGAATTCAGCTTTGTGCTTGTATTCTGGAAATTCCGAAAATTCTGCAAATTCTGATTCCGACTAGTAGTTCAAAATCTTCTTCCGTCCTTGCCAATAGCTCAAGATCGAGTTGTAATAGAAGCTGTTGTCGATCTTGGATTTGAGCCAGAGATTGAGCTTGAGCAGGTCATTCCAATCGGTCTCGAGCGCTGATATTTCCTGGTAAGAGAAGGGTTTCTTGAGCAAGTACTTTTGCAGCATGTCCAAGAATGCGCGGTAATGCGAGAGCTTGCGGGCATCGGTGCTCTTGCGCAGGAGGGCGCGTAGCTTTTGCAGGCGCACGAGGGCTTCCTCGCGGTTGTTTTGGTTGATCGTCACGATGAGCTCGGCCATCTTGACGGTGATGTCGGTGTCGGTTTTGGAGATGCGTTCGATCAGCTCGGCGATGGCCTCGCTGGCGCCTCTGGGGAGGTTGGCGGCGATGAGGATGGCCATTTTGTGGAAATAATAGCGCAGGATGTCCTCGTCTGCCTGGTCCTCTAGTTTCAGAAGGTCGTTGATTTCCTTTTGGGCGAGTGTGAGGTCGTTTTCGTAAAAATGATAGATCCCGCATAGCTCCAGAAACTTGGGCAGGAAGTTCTTGCGCTGCAGGGGCGTGAGGTGGTCGAGTTCCTTTTGCGTCTTGTAAATGAGGCCATTGATGAGTAGGAAATCGCCACATTCGAGGGAGCTTTCCATGAGCAAATTCACGGCTTGGAGGCGCACGTCTTTTGGAAAACTGTCCTTGACGGCTTGCTTTTCCATCGTGACGAGGCGCTTGTGCAAGGCATACTTGTCTTCAAACGCCTTGCTGTAACGGTACTCGCTCCAGAAAGCTGCTGCCTTTGCCTCCGGGCTTGCCTGGGTGGCCGCGAGTTCCTTGAGGGTCTCCACGGTTTCCAAGGCGACCGCTTGCATCTTGCCGCCGGGGTCTTTTTCGTTTTTGCAACTTGTGATCAGGATGCCCAGTTGTTGCTCGAGGTGTTGCAGGTGCTCCACGGCCGCAAGGCGGGCCTTCACATCGGCAATGCGCTTGATCGCGCCTTCATATTCTTCCCAGGTCGCCTCTGTGCTTTGGGCGAGTGTGTCCCTGAAATCCTCCAACAACCGAAGCAGTGGGAGTGGGGCATCGTGTTTCTCTGCGGCCTCGATCGCCGAACGGATGTAGTTCAGCGCCTGGTTGTGAAGCCGCTTGTAGCGCAGGACCTCATACTTGGCGCGGTAGCGGTGAATGTTGAAGTCGTCGTGGCTGGAATTGGAGTATTCCAGCAAGACCGCCAGGATATCGTCGAGCAGGGCATTTTTCTGCATCGAATAAAAGGCCTTGCTGAAGGTGTTGAAGTGCTTTTGGTAAATGTCGCGGTCCAGGTTCTTGTTGTATTCAGACGTCGCGAGATAGCCCTTGTAGATTTGCGTAAAACGACTGTTTCGGCCATGAAGGTTGTAGAGCCGCTTCTCCTCCTTGGCCATGCCATGTATCAATTCGTAGAGTGCCTGCATACCGATGTCCCTTCCTGAAAGACCCAAATTTTTGCAACCAACTTCCTGCCTTCGCAGGCAGTCCCCGGGCAGTCCTACTTGACGTTTCCACTAGCCCGAAGTCGAAGATATAAAACAATTCCACATTTTCAAATTCAATCGGCTCATTTGTAGTGTTATATAATTGTGAATTGAATCTTGGTTTGTTTACTATTGGTAAGCTTATAGCAGAATTTACAGAATTTTCGGAATTCACAGAATATTGGGTGGTCGGTTTGGGGGGGCAGCTTGGTTCTTTGTTTTCGGTTGTCGAGAGAATAGGGAATGGTTCCCACCTTGAAACTGGAAGCTCGAGATCGGCAGCCGCACGTTGTCCTTTTCAAAGACCTCCTGAATCGCGACGAGCGCGGCCTTCGCATTCAGCGAATCGAAGATCGTCTCCACGAGCAGAAAGTCCGACCCGCCCGCGATGAGCGCCCGCACTTGCTGAATGTAGGCCGCTTTCACCTGATCGAACGTGACCACGCGGAACCCCGAGTCGTCCGCATCCGGCGAGTTCGAAAGCGACACCGTGA
>JANMIM010000565.1:0-1472 GCA_031375795.1 Bacteroidota bacterium | reverse complement strand
GGACGCTGTAGCTCGCCACATCCAAATGCGCCATGCGCTTGCGAAATTCCCGTGTGAGCCGTGGATACAAAGTCGTATTTTTCCCTGCGGAATTCAGGTACCAACTGTGGCAACCCGATGCCCAGACGGTACCTTTGAATTTTTCCTGAAGGTCTTGGTTGTAAGCAGATTGGGCTTCTCGGCGCACGTCGAGGTAGCCATTGGGGCCCTGCTGATCGATCAAGTCCAGGTATTCCAAAACATAGGGCATTTGTGACTCCATCACATGCAGGATCGAGCTGTGACCGAGGCCGGTATTGGGTCCCAAAACATAAGTGAGGTTGGGGTAGCCAGAGAATGTCGTGCCACGATGGGCCTCCATGCTCGATTGCGCCCATTCGCCAAACAACTCCCGTTTTTCAAGGCCGAAGATTTGCATGTCGGTCTTGATTTCCGAGGCTTCAAATCCCGTCCCAAACACAATCACATCCGCATTATATTCCTTGCCATCGGTGGTCTTCAATCCCGTGGCGGTGATTTCAGCAATGCCCTCTGTGACGAGCTGTACGTTTGCGCGGTTGAATGTGGGCCAATAGTCGTCTGAGCTCAAGATGCGCTTGCAACCCAACTTGTACTGCGGGGTGAGTTTCTGTCGGATGACGGGATCTTGCACTTCCTTGGCAAGCTTCTTGAGGCTTTGGCGCGTCATGTATCGATTGAGGAACTCGTTGCCGATGAACATCTTGCCCCTGAATTCCATGACCTCATAGATGATACTGCGAAAGAGGCGCTGCAAACCGGGAAAGCGGGCAAACCGACGTTTTTGCCCTTCTCCGATGGCGTGGTCGTTGCGTCTGGAGATCCAGGCTGCGGTGCGTTGGAAGACCATGAGTTCGCTCACGGTCGGCGCGATCGTGGGCACGACCTGGACGGCGCTAGCTCCCGTGCCGATCACGGCGACTTTCTTGCCATGGAGGTCCACCGTGTGGTCCCATTGCGAGGTGTGGAGTTTGGTGCCCTGAAATTGTGCGATGCCGGGAATGTCTGGCCATTTGGGACGGTTGAGGGGCCCCAATGCCGCGACGATGGCCTTGACGACCGTCATGCGCCCGGCCCGGTCGGTGACCTGCCAATTGCCATGCGCCTCATCAAACTGGGCATGCACAATATCGGCCCCGTAGCGGATGTGGGATTCCAGCCCATGTGTGCGTACCACGCCTTGCATGTAGGCGAGGATCTCAGGCTGCGCCGAGTACATGCGCGACCATGCGGGATTGGGCACGTCGGCGATCGAGTACACGTAGGAGGGCACGTCGCAGGCGCAGCCCGGGTAGACATTGTCCCTCCAAGTGCCGCCGATCGCATCGGCCCGCTCAAAGAT
Organism: Bacteroidota bacterium; assembly: GCA_031375795.1. Lineage (GTDB taxonomy): Bacteria > Bacteroidota > Bacteroidia > J057 > JADKCL01 > JADKCL01. Next base: position 112 of record JANMIM010000565.1, on the reverse strand, counting down.
CACAAAATCATTGCGGCCGCTGCGCTTGAGTTGCAGCGCAGCAATGATGCCTCCAAAGCCCGCACCGATGATGCCGATGGCATATTGAGGCTGATGGGAAACATCTTTCATG
>JANMIM010000538.1:0-4475 GCA_031375795.1 Bacteroidota bacterium | reverse complement strand
CCTCACCTTTTCCTTGGAGGTCGAGGATCGACTTGTCAAGGGTCGCCTTCTTGGTTGCGATGCTCGCAGCCAGTTCCCTTGCATTTGCGAGGCCCGACACGTTGAGCTTGATCTGCTGCCTTGACTTGTCCCAGAACTTCGCCTCGATGGCGATGCCAGTCGGGAAGGTCTTTATCCTCCTGTCAATCGTCACCCGCAAGTAGATGGATTGGGTTCCGTCCCTCTTCTTTGCTGAGTCTTGGTAGATTGCCGTGGTAACTGATCCTGCCATGCCATTTCTCGATATTCTCTTAAACTATTCTTAAACAAATGCTGTGCAAATATGGCAAACATCAACCTCCCATCCTAATTCATAACTCAAAAATCTTTGTTTTTGGTGATATATGGCATGTTGTGCCATATATCACCAATTATATCTAAACCAATGTCATTAAGTTAACGAAATAGGAGAATCACGGCATTCCAAAAGAGGGAGGTTGGTACGATGGCGCAAGCCCGAAGGGCTTGACCTGTGGATAGGCCCGGGCAAAGCCCGGGGTCTGCAGTTCGCAAAATAGCCAACCCTGAAGGGGTTGACTGTGAACGCATTTACACAGGAAAACGGCTATAGTCAACCCCTTCGGGGTTGTAAAATTGGGACATCCGAAACCGTGGGCTGCGCCCACGGCTATCCACAGATCAAGCCCTTCGGGCTTGCCAAACGCACCAGGTTCGGTTTCAAATCCCTTAACTTAATGACATTGGGCTGGAAGCCGCCGGACAGCCCGACAGCTAGGGTTCCGTACCATGTTGCTGCTGAAATTGAGGCCAAAGCGGGGCGAAATCGTTGCAAGCGCTCCTCTCAATTTCAGCGGCGATGCGATCTCAGAGCCTTGGCTACTCAGTTACCGTGGGTTTTCAACCCACGACCCCCAATAAAACCACGACCGTAGGACACAGCTCATCAACAACGTATCCCAGAAACCGAAAGCACCCACCAGGTGCTGTTTGACCCAGATTTGACGGCTTAGGCTGGGGGAGGGGCGGAAATTTTCCTACCTTGCGGCATGCCCCAAGCTGCACAGATACCCTATCGTCGCCTTTGGAAGATGGCCTTCTTGACGGCACCGGTGCTGGCTGTCACCTTTGCGAGCCCCGTGTTGATCGCGGCCGACATCGTGCGGGAGTACATCTGGTATGTGCTGCCGATGACGATCGGCGTGTGCTTGTTGTCTTGGACGCTCAACATTGGGTTTTTGCGGTTTCGGGAGCGGTTGGGGAATTGGAAATGGGTGCAAATCTTGGTCGTCGGAGGCCTGCTGATCGGGGTCTCCCTGGTCTTGTACCAGATTTTCCTGCCCGTGTTGCCACCGGCAGCCGAGCGCCTCGTGGCGATCAGGTATGTCAATGCATTTGCCGTGAACACCGTCATTTACATCCTGATCCACGTCATTCTGCTTTCAGAATCGCAGACCAGGCTGGTGGAGGAAAATTCGCAGCTGCGGCTCAGCACGTTGGAGACACAATACCAGATTCTCAAGGACCAGGTGAATCCGCATTTCCTGTTCAATGCCCTGGGGACGGCCAAGTCGCTGGCACGGCGAGACCCCGCGCTCACGGAGGCTTACATCATCCGCCTGAGCGACTTCCTGCGGTCGACCCTGCAGGAGGGCCGCGACCACGTGCCCCTGCACGAGGAGCTGCGCCTCGTGCGCGACTACGTGGAGCTGCAAAAGATGCGCTTTCTCGAGGCCCTCGTCTTTGAATGCGCCCCAGAGGTGCTGACTGCCCAGTTCAAATTGCCCTACTTCTCCCTGCTCACCCTCGTGGAAAATGCCGTGAAACACAACGCGATGACCCCCGATGCCCCGCTGATCATCCGCATCACCATCGACGGCGACCGCATCACCGTCTGGAACAACCGCCAAGCCCGGGCGCTGCACAGTCCCTCGACCGGCACCGGCTTGAGCAACTTGCAAAACCGTTGCCGCATCCTGGGCCATGGTGAAATCACGATGGCCGACCAAGCCGATTCCTTTGCCGTCACATTTGCCTTGCTACCGCTATGAAGATCGTGATCATTGAAGACGAGCCGATGATGGCCCACGACCTTGCCGCCGACCTCGCTGCCTTGCGCCCGACGTGGCAGGTGGTCGCTGTGCTGGCGTCGGTGAAGCAGGCGATGGAGTGGTTGCGTGGAAATCACCCGGTGGATTTGATATTCAGCGACATACAGCTCGGTGACGGCACCTGTTTTGATGCATTTGCGCAAGTGAAGCCAGCCATGCCCGTGGTATTTTGCACGGCCTATGACCAGTATGCGATCCAAGCCTTCCAGGCCAATGGCATTGGCTACCTCCTCAAGCCCTACGGGCGTGAGAGCCTGCGGGCAGTGGTCGAGAAATATGAAATGCTCAGGCCCCCGACGCCCGACTGGTCGGCGCTCATCTCCCTGATGCAACCGCCGGTCGAGCAACAGCAAGCGCGGCGGCTGCTCGTACACCACAAAGACAAGATCATACCCGTCGACATCGCCGAGGTGGCGCTTTTTTTCCTGCACCATGAGACCACCATGCTCTTGCGCTTTGACGGTCAGCGCTTTCCCTTGCAACAATCGCTGGGCGAGGTGGAGGCCATGGCAGGGCCGGATTTTTTCCGAGTGAGCCGTCAGCACTTGGTGCAACGCAATGCGATCAAGGAGGCGGTGCAGTATTTTGCCCGCAAGTTGCTGCTGAGCCTGAACCTGCAATTTGAGGAGGAACTCACGATCTCCAAGGAAAAGGTGCCCGTGTTTTTGGAATGGCTGGCCGGGGGGAGGTAGGTCGGACAATAGATGGGTTCAAAGGTTCAATGTCAAGAAAGAATTTGAGCCATAATGACAATAAAGTAATTCATTGGTTGCAATTCCTTACCGCATTGTACAAGGCGTGTCCGTGATTACGCGGAACAAAAGGCTATTAGGTGCCTGGAAATGATGATGGTGAGAAACGAGGGCATCACTGGGGTTCAGGTTTTTGCGGGCTTTTCGTTGGGAATCTGTACCATTGTCTGGTTGCTGTGTGCGGGGATGTTTCTGTACATACTGTTTTGGGGATCGTTATTGCTTTCTTTTTGGGAAATCTTGGGCGGATCCTTCAGCCTCGACACGAAGTGGACGATTGTCCTTTGGTTGTTTGCGGTGTATTGCTTTGCGACGACCGCGATGTGGATCGCATCCATTGGCCTGCTGTTGCGGCAACGCTGGGCGCGCATTTTGGCTTTCATTTGCCTGCCGATCATCCTGCTCCTCCCAGCTTATATGAGTGCCTTTTCCCTGCCATTCCTCTGGACCAACTACGATACGCTCGAAGCCGCCTGGCAAATGCAAACCGTGTTGCTGCTGCTCCCAGTGGCGATGGTGCTATACTGCATTTGGGGGTTGGGACAGCTATTTGCGGAGAGATCGCTGAGCGCAAAGCATGACGGCGAAATAGGCCGGTCCTTCCTGCCAACCCCCGATCGCATCCCTGATCGATGCCTTCCACATCCAAAATTTCGCTAACTTACCTTTCGATCGACCATCCACCTCCCACATGAATAAGTACGTTGCTTTCCTCCTGGCCCTCCTGATTTTGCCTTTGCTCGCATTCACGCAGGTGCAATTCCAAAAAACGTATGGCGGCTCGACCGACGACTATTTTTATTCCGTTTGGAAGACCAACGACGGCGGCTATGTCTGCGCAGGACGCACGCTGAGCTTTGGGGTGGGGGACTACGATATTTTCCTGCTGAAGCTCAACGCGCTCGGCGATACCATGTGGACGCGCACCTATGGGACGGGCTTGTATGACGAGGCATTTTCGGTGCAGCAGACCGCCGATGGCGGCTATATCTTGGCGGGCCACACGATCGCCTTCTCGGACTTCAACGGCGATTTTTACCTGCTCAAGACCGACGGGAATGGCGTCTTGCAATGGGCCAAGGTCTATGGCGCGGCGAATGTGATCGACCGTGCCTACTCGGTGCGGCAGACGGCCGATGGCGGCTACATCATTGCTGGTGAGACCAATGGATACGGGGCGGGCGGCTACGAAATGTACCTCGTGAAGACGGATGCGACCGGAAACATGACCTGGTCCAAGACCTATGGCGGCACGGGCGATGAGACGGCACGCTGCGTGCGGCAGTTGCCCGACGGCGGCTACATTTTGTGCGGCTACACGACGACCTATGGCGCCGGGCCGGGTTTCAACGATGTGTATGTGGTGCGCACGGGCTCGACGGGGAATATCATCTGGCGAAAGACCTACGGCGCGAGCCCCAACGATTGGGGATATACGATCGAAAAGACGGCCGACGGCGGCTACATCATCGGGGCGACGACGGAGAATTCAGGTGCGGGCTCCTATGACATGTGCTTGATGAAGATTGACAGCGGTGGGGTGTTTACCTGGGCCAAAAATTATGGCGGGACAGGGACCGAATTTGGCGTGTCGGCGATCCAGACCAGCGACTTG
>JANMIM010000205.1:0-3704 GCA_031375795.1 Bacteroidota bacterium | reverse complement strand
CGACCTTGTGCATGGGCGGCACCATCAATTTCTCGGGCACGACGACAGCCTCCTGCGTGACCCATCTTTGGGATTTTGGAGATGGCACAACGAGTACCGCAGCCTCGCCCAGCCATACCTATGACAATATCCCTGACGGATATTATACGATCACGCATTCGGTCTTGCCATGTGGTGCCACCGTATCACACATTGTGCATATTTATACCTGTTGTTCGGATTTTATTTCGGGCATTTCCAAGACGGATGTCGTGTGCTTCGGGAACGGCAATGGTACCGCAACGGTGAATTTGACGGGCGGCAATCCTCCGTTTGTTTTTCATTGGTCCAACTTGGCCACGACGCAGACCATCACGGGCCTTGTGCCAGGTACCTATACCGTGACCGTTACGGATCGCAGGAATTGCGTGCGTTCGGCATCCGTGACCATCGCGCAACCCGCAATATTGGCTGCGAATGTGACAGGCGGCATCATTGCTTGCCATGGCGGATCGGCCCAATTGACCATTTCGGCGACCGGAGGCAGGACGCCCTATCAAGGCACGGGCACCTTCACAGTGGGCCCAGGCACGCATTCTTGGACGGTGACTGATGCCAGTGGATGCACGGCAACGCGTACCATCACGGTCTTGGATCCGCCTGCACTTGCCATTTCCGTCGCAACGACAGCAATCGCCTGCAGCGGCAATGCCGCCATCGTCACGGTCAGCGCCACGGGTGGCACACTTCCCATCGGCGGCATTGGCACATTCACCGCCACCGCAGGGCCGCATACTTATGTCGTCACCGACGCGCGAGGCTGCACGGCATCGACCACAATATCGGTGATTTCGACGAGTCCGCCTACCGTATCGGCGACGACCACTCCGCTCAGCTGCGCCAATGCACCCAATGGCACGGCCACTGCGCTCGCCGCCAATGGCGTGCCGCCCTACACCTACCTCTGGGGCACTTCGCCCACACAGACCACTGCCACCGCATCGGGACTATCGGCCGGCAATGTCGCGGTCACCGTCACCGACGCCAATGGCTGCACGGCCACCACAAATATGATGGTCACCGAGCCGCCAATCTTGAGCGCCAGCGCCACGGCCACCAGCATCGCTTGCAACGGTGGCAGCGCAACGGTCACCGTGACGGCAACGGGCGGCACCGCGCCCTACACGGGCATCGGGACATTCTCTGCCACGGCTGGAAGCCATGGCTACACCGTCACAGACGCCAATGGCTGCACGGCCACGACCAATATTGTGGTGAATGAGCCGCCGGTCCTAACGGCGAATGCATCCGCGACCACCATTGCATGCCTCGGTGGCAGCGCGACGGTCACCGTGACTGCCACGGGCGGCACCGCGCCGTACACGGGCACGGGCACCTTCACTGCCACGGCTGGAAGCCATGGCTACACCGTCACCGATGCCAATGGTTGCTCCGCGACCACGTCTGTCGTCGCCTCCGTCGCGCCAGATTTGTTGGCTCCCCTCATCACATGCCCGGCAAACATCAGCGCCACCGCACCCAGCGGGCAGTGCACGATCCCGCTCAGTTTTGTGGTGACCGCAAGTGACAATTGTGGCGCGACCGTGGTGACGAGCAACCCTGCTTCGGGCAGCATATTCCCGATCGGTGCCACCATCGTCACCGCCACGGCGACCGATGGCTCGGGAAATACCGCCACCTGCAGCTTCGTCGTGGCCGTAACGGGCCCCGGCAGCGTGACCTGGACCGGCATTCCCGCCAACCTGACCATCCCTTGCGGCACGCCCATCCCAGATGCGCCGCCCATCATCCCCTGTGGAACGACGACCAATTGCCCGACGGTGCCCGCCTGCCTGCCCAACTTCGTGCATATCGGCGACTTCAATGGCAGCCGGTACTACCGCACCCTGGGATCGGTCACATGGGCGCAGTCGGTCGCGCTTGCACAGGGCATCGGTGGAAGGCCCGCCACCATTGACAATGCCTCTGAAAACGCCTACCTCACCAACCAGATCGGCGGGGCCAATTACATGTGGATCGGACTGAACGATGCGGCAACCGAAGGCAATTTTGCGTGGGAGAGCGGCGTAGGCTCGCCCTACCGCAACTGGCTCGCCGGGCAACCCAACAACCTGGGCAACCAGGACTTCGTCGCCTGGAATGCCAATACCGGCCTTTGGGATGATCGCGCTGGCACCGACAACCTGCAGGCCATCGTCGAGCTCTATTGCAATGGTGGCGGCGGTGTCGTGGCCACGAATGCTTGCGGACCATGCCCGCAGGTGAGCATGTCCCAGGCCACCGTCCACGGTGCTTGTGCCGGCAGGTATGTGGTCTCCCGCACCTGGACGGCGACCAGCCCCACGGGTGCCACGCTCGGCTCGGCCACACAAACCGTGACCGTGACCGACAATTTCGCGCCCGCCATCACCTGCCCTGCAAACATCAGCCTGAATGCCAGCCCAGGTGCCACGAGCGCCATCGTGACGTTTGCCCCGACAGCCACCGACAATTGCTCGGGCGTCGTCTTGGTGGTATCCCCCGCATCGGGCAGCGCATTCCCGATCGGCACCACGGGCGTCGTCGCGACCGCAACAGACGGCTGCGGCAATGCGAACAGTTGCGCATTCTCGGTCTCCGTCCTGCCCGTGTCAAGCACCAATTGCGCCGCGTCGGGCCTGAATGCCAGCACCGAATGGATCAAGCGCGTGGCGGTCGGCAGCATCGACAACCTCAGCGGGGCAAACGGCGGCTATGCCGACTTCACCGGCCTGTCCAGCAATGTCACGCTCGGCGCCACGGTGCCCATCACCCTCGGGGCAGGCTATGCCAGCGTGCTCTACACCGAGTATTGGAGCGTCTATGTCGATTGGAATGCCGACGGCGACTACACCGACCTGGGCGAACTCGCGCGGCAGGTGAGTGGCATCAACCAACTCACGAGTACGATCCTCATCCCCTCAACAGCTATTGCTGGACCCACCAGGATGCGTGTGATCATGAGCCGCACGGCCTACGTCGGCAATCCCTGCGTGACCTTCGCACGCGGCGAGGTCGAGGATTATGCCCTCAACATCGTCGGCGGAGCCTCCAAGGCCGCACAAGCCCCTTCCGAAGCCGAGACCGCAACGCCGTCCGCCTCCCTCCAAGCCTTCCCCAACCCCACCGGCGGCAAGCTCACCGTCCAACTCACTTGCAACAATTGCGATGAAAACGCCCAATACCGCCTGCGGCTCATCGACCTCGCGGGGCGCGTGTTGCTGGAGCGGGTGATGCAGGTCGTGGGCGGGCAGGGCGAAGTGTTGCTCGACTTGAGCGGCTATGCGGCGGGGACATACTTGATTGCGCTCGAAGGCGGGCAGATGGGCAAGCTTGTGCAGCGGGTGGTGAAGGAGTGATGTGGGGATTATTTTTTGAACAGTTATTTGATCGCATGGGCCGCCTTCCACTTGGAGGGCGGCCTTTGCCTTTTGAAAATCGCAAACGGTTCTTACGGAGAGATTTTCTGGACCAGCTCCGCCATAAGATCGCAGTGCGTTGAATTGCAACCACCGATTCACTAATTTTAGAGAATGCAGCAACCCTTGCGATATTCCCTATGGCGACGCACGGTGCGGTTTTCTTGGACCGTCTCCACTTTGGTGTCGGGCTTGCCGTTGATCGTGTTGGCGGCTTTGGGGGGAATCGCGGTCGGATGGGTGCGTGGGCTCATGGCAAAGGCGAGC
>JANMIM010000483.1:0-6017 GCA_031375795.1 Bacteroidota bacterium | reverse complement strand
CCAAAAACGATACCGCCATGCTCACCACCATCAACGAGGTGGACATGCAGGCGATCAAGGACCAGCGCGCGCAATACAAAGACAAGTTCAAGGAAGTGCATGGCGTGGGCCTGGGCTTCATGGGCTTCTTCGTGCGTGCTTGCTGCGAAGCCATGAAGTTCGTCCCCAACATCAACTCGCAGATCGACGGAGACGACATGGTGAGCTTCAACTACATCGACATCGGTGTAGCCGTAAGCACCGACCGTGGCTTGGTGGTGCCCAACATTCGCGATGCGCAGAAGATGAGCATCTTGGAGGTGGAGAAGGCGATCGGCGCGTTTGCTGTGAAGGCCCGCGAGGGCAAGATCACCCTGGAAGACATGAGCGGCGGCACCTTCACGATCACCAATGGTGGCGTGTTTGGCTCGATGCTGTCCACGCCCATCTTGAATCCGCCGCAGAGCGCGATCCTCGGCATGCACAACATCGTCGACCGTCCCGTCGTCGTGGCAGGGCAGATCGTCATCCGCCCGATCATGTACCTCGCACTGAGCTACGATCACCGCCTCGTCGATGGCAAGGAAGCCGTGACCTTCCTCTATAAAGTCAAGGAATTCCTGGAAGATCCATCCCGGTTGTTACTGGGGATCTGAGGGGGTTGCAAAAGAATAGAAACGGGCCGCTGTCGAAAGATGGCGGCCTTTTTTGCTGATTTCAGCCGGACAATGCTTCTTTTTCTCCCTGTTTTTTGTTATTTTTGACAGTGGCTGCTTCCGAAAAACATGCGATTGGCGTCTTTATCGACAAGATTACAAACTCCATTGAGCATGTTGGGAGCGGACGGAGTTATGAAACACAAATCGTTGAATTGTCCACGAACGAGCTAGGTCAAATCAAGAAAAGCAAGTGGGTTTTTGACTGGAAAGCGGAGATTTTGGCTCTGGATCGAAACGTTTACAAATTGATCGCAGAGGCCCATCCTTCAGTTGTTCAAGGCTTGTTAAGTATTTCAGACAAAGGGGATCACATTTTCTTGAATTTGATTGAAAGTTCCAAAGAGAATAGGGGTGTTGGCAAAGCATATGTAGGAGTTCCGGCCAACCTTTTTGCTTTTGCATGTAAACGATCGTTTGAAAACGGGTATGACGGCGTAGTTGCCTTCACATCGAAAACCAAATTGGTCGATCATTACGTACACAACTTTGGAGCAGAGATCCTTCGGGGGAATGACTTGTATATTGATACGAAGGCTTCTATTGCATTAGTTAAGAACTATTTCAAGAATTTTTTCCAATGAAAGCGACGGTCAAAACACATGAAGAACTGGACTTGTATGTAGTCAACAAGCCGTGGTCAGAAGAACTCCGAAAGGAGTTTAGCGAGCTCTTGAGAAAAAAGAAAGACGCGAAGCGAAAAGCGATTGCTTCCAAAATTTGAAATGGCCTCTGCTTAGTGGCCTCATCTACCTCGCACTGAGCTACGATCACCGCCTCGTCGATGGCAAGGAAGCCGTGACCTTCCTCTACAAAGTCAAGGAATTCCTGGAAGATCCATCCCGGTTGTTACTGGGAATCTGAGGGGATTAAAAAGATAGGCAAAAGGCCGCTGTCGATGAGATGGCGGCCTTTTTTTGTGGGTGAAATTGACCGCAGGGGCTTCTATTTTTGGTTCATTTTCGTTATTTTTGAAGATGTCTCCTAGAAAACGTCTATTCGGCATCGAAATCGACAAGATTACAAACTCGATTGAGAATGTAGTGACACGGGAGAGTTTTGACACAGAAATTGTGCGGTTGACGGTTGACGAAGTTGGGCAGATCAAGAAGACGAATTGGCTTTTTGACTGGAAACGGGAAATTTTGAGTTTGAAGCGGGAGGTCCATAAACTGGTAACAGTGAATAATCCGCAAGCGATTCATGGATTGATAAGCATTGAAGACAGGGCGGATCATTTTTTTATGCATCTGATTGAAAGTTCCAAATTCAATAAAGGCTCTAAGAAAATCTATTCAGGTGTCCCGGCGAACCTAGTTGCGTTTACATGCAAGCGAGCGTTTGAGAAGGGATATTCTGGCTTCGTAGCTTTCGAATCCAAAACTAAGCTTGTAGGACACTATCAAGAAACCCTCGGCGCAAGGATTTTTCACAATAACCGAATGGTGATTCATCACGATGAAGCAGCAATTCTTGTAAAAAAATACTTTAAGGAGTTTGAGCTATGAGACCCAATATCAAAAAGCTAGATGACGTGGATGTCGTTTTTGTGGATACCCCTTGGACTGCAGAAGAAACTAAGGCTTTGAGCGACTACATCAGGAAGCAAAAATTGTTAATGGATAAAAAAACAACTATTGCTTCGAGCTCCAAGCCCGAGACCGATGCGTGAACGACAATTTTCGCGTTCTTTCAAAGACTTTTTCAAATGAAACCGAATTTCAAAAAGCTCGAAGACATCGATGTCGAATTCGTAAACAAAACGATGTCGGAAGAGGAAACCAGAGCATTTAGTGAGTTTCTGAAAATCCGCAAGGCAGCAGCGGTAGAGCGTGCGAAGCGCTTTTTGGCGGAGGAGGAAAAGCGAAAACTCAAGAAGCTTGAGCCTTGAGCCGGGCAGATCGTCATCCGCCCGATCATGTACCTCGCACTGAGCTACGACCACCACCCCGTCGATGGCAAGGAAGCCGTGACCTTCCTCTACAAAGTCAAGGAATTCCTCGAGGATCCATCCAGGCTGTTGCTGGGAATCTAAGGGGGTTGCAAATGAATAGAAACGGGCCGCTGTCGATGAGATGGCGGCCCGTTTCATTGTTTTATCCTGCGAGCACGCTTACTCCACCGTGACCGACTTGGCGAGGTTGCGTGGCTGATCCACGTTGCAGCCGCGCAAGAGGGCGATGTGGTAGCTGAGCAACTGCAAGGGGATCACCGAGAGCAGCGGTTGCAGGGAGTCTGAGGTCTGGGGAATCTCGATCACAAACTCGGCCATGTTCTTGATTTCCTGGTCGCCCTCAGAGACGATGGCGATCACCCTACCCTTGCGGGCCTTCACTTCCTGAATGTTGGTGATCACCTTGTCGTGGCTGATGTCGTTGGGGGCAATGAACACCACGGGCATGTTTTCATCGATGAGTGCGATGGGGCCGTGCTTCATTTCTGCCGCAGGGTACCCCTCGGCATGGATGTAGGAGATTTCCTTGAGCTTGAGCGCGCCTTCCAATGCCACGGGGAAATTGTAGCCGCGGCCCAGGTAGAGGAAATTGGTTGCTTGGGTGAAAAGCCTGGCGATTTCGAGGATCTTGTCGTTTTGAAGCAAGATCTTCTCCACCTTGGCCGGAATCTCCAGCAGTGCCTTCGTGACACCCTCGGCTCCCACGGTCAATGTTCCCTTGAGTTGGCCGATGTAGATGGCCATCAAAGTCAGCACGGTCACCTGCGACGTAAATGCCTTGGTGGAGGCCACCCCGATTTCTGGGCCGGCATGCAAGTACACGCCCGCCTCGGTTTCCCGGGGAATCGAGGACCCGACCACGTTGCAGACACCCAAGACCGTGGCGCCTTTTTCCTTGGCCAGACGAATCGCTGCCAAGGTGTCGGCGGTCTCCCCGCTTTGTGAAATCGCGATCACGACGTCGTCGGGGAAGATCACCGGGTTGCGGTACCGAAACTCGGAGGCATATTCGACTTCGACCGGGATCCGCGCATATTCCTCAAACAAGTATTCGGCCACGAGGCCGGCATGCCAGGACGTGCCACAGGCAATGATCACCAATCGCTTGGCGTTGCGCAATTTCTCACGCACCGTCACCAATCCGCCGAGGGTGACCTCGCCGGTCTCCATCGAGATGCGGCCACGCATGCTGTCGGCGATGGAGCGGGGTTGCTCCATGATCTCCTTGAGCATGAAGTGGTCGTAGCCCCCTTTTTCCAAGGCCTCGAGTTCCAGCTCCAAGGTCTCGACGTGGGGCGTTGTGACCACATTTTGGATGGTCTTGATCACGATCACGTGGTTTTTGATCACGGCGACCTCTTCCTCGCCAAGGTAGATCACTTCCTTTGTAAACTCGATGAGGGGCGTGGCGTCAGAGGCCACAAAGTATTCCCGCTCGCCGATGCCGATCACAATCGGGCTGCCCTTGCGGGCGGCAATGAGCTGATTGGGTTCGTTTTTGCAGATGACCACGATGCCATAGGCCCCGACCACCTTGTTGAGCGCCAGGCGCACAGCCTCGTCTGCCGAGACCTTGCTGTTGGTGTAGATGTCGTCGATGAGTTGCACGAGCACCTCGGTGTCGGTGTCTGAGCTGAAGGTGTAGCCCCGCGAAATCAGCTCCCTTTTGATGGAGGAGTAGTTTTCGATGATGCCATTGTGGATGATGGCAAAGTTGCGGGAGCTCGACATGTGCGGGTGGGCATTGATGTCGTTGGGCACGCCGTGGGTGGCCCAGCGGGTGTGGCCCATGCCGATGTGGCCCGTCAAGTTCTTCTGACTGGCAAAATTCTCCAAGTCGGCGACCTTGCCTTTGATCTTGTACACATTGAGGTCCCCGTTGAGCAAGGCGACCCCAGCGGAGTCATAGCCACGGTACTCCAGACGCTTCAGTCCGTTGATCAAGATGGGGTAGGCTTCGCGGTAGCCGATATATCCAACGATTCCGCACATAGTAGATTCGGTATTTGCTACAAAATACTATAAAAGGCGTCTCATTTGAAAGGTGCGACAAGCTGGGTTATCCCGTCGCTTCCCCCGAAACGCATACAATTTGGCTCAGTGGCTGGGCAGGGTGGTGTAGATCACCTCCAACCTAGGCTTGAGGGTCGGGTGGCCCGGCCCGCCGATCACGGCGCGGCTGAGTGAAATCCCGTTTTCGCCCGGCACGAGGATGAATCCGTCGGTCCCGAGCTTGCCAGCCAAGATCTGCTGCAGCGTGTTGGTCATCGGGATGCGGTATTCGTTGGAGGCTGCCGAGTAACCGATCGTGCTGTTGACGACATCGGGGTTTGCGGCCTTTTTCTTGCTGGCATCCGAGATTTGGAGAAAGATGTCGTCGGGCGGCGTGAAGCGCTCGATCGATCCCTCAAAAGCCGGATCCACGTGCAAGACCAGCGTGGCACGGTTGATGATGGCCGGCTTGAGCGACATCATCGACGGTATCCCAATGTACATATTCACCAACACGCCCGCCTCGATGCAGCCATACATGGGATTGGCGGTGCCGTTGGAGGCAATCACCTGGTCGAGCAAGGCACCCGAGGAGGCACGGTAGATGCGGTGAAACCGCTGCGAGCTGGCGTTGATGGCAAAGGTGGTGCTTTTGGCAGCCGTCGAATCCTTGTAATACAGCGTCAGGAAGCTCTTCTCACTGCGGGGATCAAATGCAAAGATGCCGCCCGGCTCCCGCGACGTGGATTGTGAAACCGGCTTGGAACGAATCAACAGGCCCTTGAAAAAGGTCGTGAATGCATCGTTGGAAGCCAAGTCGCTGGGATTGGCAAACAGGATCTTCTGACCCAGACTTTGGTCGAGCTTGATCCTGATCTGGTCAAAGAACCCAGGCTGGGTGCTGAAATCGACGTGGTAGCCATTGGACAGCTCCAGGGTCGTGTCAGCGGCGAGCTTGCTGGTGGTGTTGAGGCTGCTGTCGGTCCTGAAGGCCTCGGTGATTTCAAAAATCTCCAGAGGCAAGGGATCGTTGTAGCGGCCATAGAAGTCCACCAAGTCCAAGGTGAGCACGATCGAGTCCAGCGACAGCTTGGCTGGATCTGCCCCAAAGGTCAGATTGCTGCCCGTGACGCGGGTCTGCACGTAGGACTCGGCAAAGATGTGCCCAAACTGCTCGTCGATGTAGTTTCCAAACAAGTTGCTGCTCAGCAGGTAACTCTCCGTGGAGTCGATCCTGATGGTGCGCATCTCGATGCCAAAGGTATCGACGTAGACGCCTTGAATATTGTCTACCCCGGGCAGGACATCGCGGCCCACATCATTGGGTGGGGTGCAAGCAGCAAACAACAGCAGTACTGCCGCGGCCGTTGCCGACC
>JANMIM010000198.1:0-1818 GCA_031375795.1 Bacteroidota bacterium | reverse complement strand
AAATGCTTGCGAAACGAAAAATGGATTGCATTGTGAGCCGACATCTGATCGCATCGGGAGGCTCGATTCGGGCTTTGGGATTCTGGTGCCAAGCCAGCTGCAGCAGAACTCACGATCAAGTCTTTTTCATGCGATTGCTCTAGAATATTTTGCAAGCGATGAAGGTCGCATCTGCATTCGACCTTAATTGCATCCCAAAACGAGGCTATGCTTTCTGAATCCCAACTCGAGTCCCTGCGCTATCCCGTGGGCCGCTGGCAGCGGCCCGAGGTCCTGTCAACCGCCCAGCGGGAGGCGATGATCGCCACCCTGGCGGCCTTTCCCGAGCGCCTGCGCGCCCGCCTCTCGGGCGCCACAGACGCGCTGCTCGACACGCCTTACCGTCCAGAGGGCTGGACCGTGCGGCAAGTCGTGCACCACTGCGCCGACAGCCATATCAATTGCCTCATCCGCATCAAGCTCAGCCTCACCGAAGACCTCCCCACCATCAAGCCCTACGCCGAGGAGCGCTGGGCCGAACTGCCCGACTACAAATTGCCCATCGAGTCGTCGCTGCGCTTGCTGGAGAGCGTCCACGCGCGCATCGTCTATGTGCTCGGCCACCTGCAACCCGGCGACTGGGCCCGCGCATACCTACACCCGCAATACGGCGCGACCTTCACGATCGACCAAGTGATGGCGCTGTATGCCTGGCATTGCGACCACCACTTCGGGCACGTGGGGCTGGTGGTCAGGTGAGGTCGCACACCGCTTTGCGACGCTCTCCAGATCTCAACCGAATGCCGCCAGCAGATCGGCCAAAAAACAACCCATTGCGCCAAAATCGAAATGGACTTGTCTCCATGTCAATCAGCGGCAGATTCCGGGCAGCCCCACAGCCCATCGCGGCAGCGCAGCCAAATTTTCCGCAAATCCGACCATGTCCACATCTCCCAAAATGGCTAGATTTGGCATCGAATAATTTGGCGCATCGATGAATCGTAAGGAAGCAATGTTGATCTTGGAGGCCATGGCAGACGGCTGCTCGCCGCTCACCGGAGAGGTGCTGCCCCACGACCACCTGCTGCTCGATGAGCGCGTGATGGAGGCCGTCTTGATCGCCCTCGAGGTCATGCGGGGGCAGCCGGCTGTCGCAAGCAGCCCGCGCCGCAAGCCCGTGGAGGCTACTGGCGAGGCGCCAGCGGCATTTGCCGAGGTGCCGATACCCGACGACGAGTTGTTTGCGGCCGTAGAGGTCTTTAAGGGTTTGTCCATCACCCCGACCGCCCATCGCTTGTCGGCATTCTTGTGTGGTGAGCGCAAGTTCAAGGAACCCGAGCTGTTGCACCATCCGCTCGCTGGCAAATACCACGACCTGTACCAAAAGGCCCAACTCGTGCCCTCGGTCGAGGCTTGGATCAAACAATACAACGTCATCCCGCCCAGGGACAACCTCAAGGAGATTCATCCATTTTTTGCCGAGCCGCATTTCAACAAACTGAGCGAACGCGCCATCGAGCAGCTCAAGGAAAAGGTCACCGCCATCCCGATCGTGAAGGTCGAGGGCTTGAGCGAAGACCTGATCGAGCGCCGCAAGACCATGCCCCGCAGCCACGAGCCCTGGCCAGAGGAGGAATTGCGCCTGCTCAGGAAAGCCACCGAATTCACCAACGACTTGCAGTTTCTGTCTACCTGTTTCGGGCGCAGCGAACTCGCACTCTCGGCCCAGGCAGAAAAATGGCTGTCTCCGCAAGATGTGGATTTGGGTCAATGACCACTCATTCGTCCAAACCCTTCAAGACCTTTTTGGGAAGCTTGGCACGCACCATGTCATACGAT
>JANMIM010000421.1:0-5166 GCA_031375795.1 Bacteroidota bacterium | reverse complement strand
ACGCACTTGTAGATGTTGTTGGCTGCGGTCGTCTGACCGATGACCACGTGAAAATTGCCTTCGAGGCGCACGCCGCTCATGCCCACGGGGTCTTTGATGCCAACTTGGTTGTCCACGGTGTATTCCTGGGGCAATACATGCAGGATTTCCATTCCCGGAGGCGTGGCAATCTTGAACATGTCGTCGTGGAGGCGCTTCACGTCGAGTGCGCTGATCTCCATGTCTGGATTGCTCAGGGTAATGATGCCCTTGTGCTGCATGGAGCGAATGTGCTCACCGGCGATGCCTACGTACACGACGTTCACATCCACGCCAGATTGCTTCTCAGCCTCCGCGACAGCCTTGCGAATGGCCTCCACCGTCTTGTCGATGTTCACGACCACGCCACGGCTCACACCGTCGCTTTCAGCCTTTCCAAAGCCCAAGATATTGATCTTGCCAAACTCATTCTTTTTGCCCACAATGGCACAAACCTTGGTGGTGCCAATGTCGAGCCCGACTACAATTTTTTCAGTGCTCATTTTTTTGCTCTTTCTTTAATAATTCTTATTTCAACTTTTTGCGCAGATGCCTTGTATTTTCATGGAAGTCAAACTCCCTTTCATTTCTATTTTCATTCCCCCTCAGAAAAAAACCGCAAAGAACGCAGAGGTCCGCAAAGCCAAACAAAACTCCAAACCCTCATCTTTCATCTCTCATCTTTCATCCTTCATCCTGATCGTCCCAGTCTCCACACCCAAAACGCAACTCTGAACTTTGAACTCTGAACTCATAACTTTCAACTCCGTTTAGCCACCACCTGCCCCTCATATTTCAAGCTAATGCTCTTGTACTTGGACCATCCCGAGTAAGTCAGCACGCGGCGGTAAAACGTCTCCATGTTGGCGAATTTCTTCTGGATGTCTTCGGGCTTCCCAAACTCGATGATGACGTCGCCCAATTCAGGGTAAATCACCATGTCCCCATTGGGTCGCACGACGATCTCCGAGATTTGTGAGCGCAACAATTCCGAGCGATCGACAAAATTCAGGAAGTCGTGCATCTCGTTGAGCTGCTCACTCTTCACGGTATCGCGCGGTGCCAAAGGCTCCCGCTCCAAGCCCCTGATCAGCAAGGTGTTTGCAGAGTAGGAATTGGACAAATCGACCTTGTTGTACTCGCGGTCCAGGTAAAATCCAGTGCCATCCTCATACATGATGCGGGCCAGCGGCTTGCGCAATTCCAATTCCACCACGACATTGCCACCCACATCGGTATAGGCCTCTGCCCTTTTCACGTAGGGATTTTCCTCCAAAGAACTTTCGATCTCATGGATCTTCACCTCACCCTGCTTGCATTCCTCCAATGGGCGCTCCTGTATGTCGCGCACCAGTTTCGTGACGTCGTCCATCTCGAGGAAATGGTTGTTTTCCTCGTTCAAGATCACCGGACGCAAGCTGCTCACCTTCGCGTTGTCTTGGCGCGCGGCTCCCAGTCCCACAATCATCCAAGCGAAGATTGCGAGCAGGCTATAGAGCAATATTTGGATCTTCAACTTTTTCATGTCACCAGCGGGCTACCAATTGTTTTGTTGCTTCCACTTGTGTATCAATGTCTCCGGCACCGATCGTCAAGACGACCACGGGCCGTGTTTTGTGCTTTTGCAGGGCCTCTTGCAAGCCAGCGAGATTGGTCAGGGATTTTTCCCGGAGCGTAATACGGTCCAAGAGGATCTGACTCGTCACACCGGGCATCGGCTCCTCGCGGGCTGGGTAAATGTCCAGGAGGATCACGGCGTCGGCCTTGGAAAGCGCGGCACCAAATCCATCTTGGAAATCGCGCGTGCGGCTGAACAAGTGAGGCTGGAAAACCGCCACCACCTTGTGCTTGGGCAGCATGTCACGCACGGCTGCCAGCAAAGCCTCAATCTCAGTCGGATGATGGGCATAATCATCGACATAGACGACCTCCTCGGTGCGGTAGCGAATGTCGAACCGCCGCTTGATGCCCGAGAAGGATTCTAGGCCCTTGCGGATATGTTCTTCACTGCCGCCGAGCGCCACTGCCACCGATATTGCGGCCGTGGCATTTTCGACATTGTAGGTGCCGGGCAGGTTGAGGCGCAAACCCTCAAACTTGGCGAATGGACTCTGGTAATCAAAGGCTACGCCGAGTCCGCGGTGGTGGAGCTCCTCGCTGCGAAAGCGCCCGATTTCCACGCCATAGGTGTAGACCTTGCGGTTTTGGTCCAGCTCGTCCACACTCAAGGTGTGGTGCAAGAAGAGCGATCCGCCGGGCTTGAGCCGCGCTGCAAATGCCCTGAACGACTCCTGTATCGCGGCATCGTCGCCATAGATGTCGAGGTGGTCGGCATCCATGCTTGTGATCACCGCAATATCGGGGCTCAGTTGCAGGAAAGAACGGTCGTATTCATCTGCCTCCACGACCACCCAGTCGCTGCTGCCGTCGAGGAAGTTGGTGGCATAATTGTTGGTGATGCCGCCGATGAAAGCCGTGCAATCGATGCCGCAATGGCGCAACAAATGGGCGATGAGGCCCGTGGTGCTCGTCTTGCCATGCGTGCCGGCGACGGCGATCGTCTTGTAGGCCCGCGAAATCATGCCCAGCAATTCCGCACGCTTCATGATCGGCTTGCCGAGCTCTGCCACGCGTGCAAATTCGGCGAAATGCTTGGGCACGGCGGGGGTGTAGACGACGAGGTCTGCCCCATCGACCATCTCGGTGCGGGCTTCATAATATACCTCGATCCCCTCGGCCTCGAGTGCCTCGGTGAGCGGGGTGCGCGTCTTGTCATAGCCGGTCACGATCTTGCCCCGACGGTGCAAAAACCGTGCAATGGCGCTCATGCCGATGCCGCCGATGCCGAGCATATGCACTGTATGTACTTTGTCGAGTTCCATACTTTCAGCCATGACCATTTCCTTTCACTAGACTTAATATTTCAGTGGCGATCTCGTGGGCAGAGTCGTGTTTTTCGACCGACTCGATGCCCAGTTGGAGCGCGCCTAGTTTTTCCGGGTGCGAGAGGATGTCGATGACGACATCCACGAGTTTTTCCTTGGCCTCCACATCCCTGACCAATATTGCGGCGTGTCGGTCGGTGAGGGAACGCGCATTTTTGGTCTGGTGATCCTCGGCCACATTGGGTGAGGGCACCAGGATGCTGGGCTTGTTGAGCAGGATCATCTCGGAGATGGTGCTGCCGCCAGCGCGCGTGACCACGAGGTCTGCGGCGGCGTAGGTGCTGCCCATGTCCTCGATGAAGGCTGCCAAGCGCAAGTTCTTGTGCTTGGGCAGGCGGGCGTTCAATTCGTCGTAGTAGCGCTTGCCGCACTGCCACACGAGTTGGATGCCTGCATCTGCGAGCTGTTTCCAGCCCTCTTCCCAAGCGGCGTTGAGGGTGGCGGCGCCGAGGCTGCCGCCGAGCGACAACACGACGGGCCGCGTACCGTCGAGGTCAAATGCCTCTAGGCCCTTGACGCGGTCTCCGGTGAGCAGGGTCTCGCGCACAGGATTGCCTGTAACCTTGCTTTTGGATCTGTCAAAGTACTGCTGCGCGGCCTCGTTGCCGAGCAGGATGCGGCTGGCTTTCTGGGCAAGCAGCTTGTTGGTGATGCCGGGGTAGGCATTTTGCTCGCAGAGCACCACGGGGATGCGCTTGCTCGCCGCCGCGCGCCCCACGGGCCCGCTGGCATAGCCACCCACGCCCACGACGACGTCGGGCTTGAAGTCGCGGATGATGGCCCGCGACGTCATCAGACTGCCGACCAATTTGAACGGCAGCATCAGGTTCTTCAAGATGTTCCGTGGCGAGAAGCTGCGCATGATGCCGCTGATCTTCACGCTCAGGATCTTGTAGCCATATTGTGGCACCACACGCATTTCCATTCCCCCCTCTGCCCCGACAAACAGGATCTCGATGCCCTTGTCGATCTTGACGAGTTCATTGGCAATGGAGATTGCGGGGAAGATGTGTCCTCCCGTGCCGCCCCCGGTGATGATCACGCGCTTGCTCATGCCGTCGCCAAACCTCCCTTCTTGTTGAGCTTCTTGTCTTCCAAGGAGGTCGCACTTACGCTGAGCACGACACCCAGGGCAAATGAGGTAAACAGGATCGAGGTGCCGCCCATGCTCAAGAAGGGCAGCGGTTGGCCGGTGACGGGAAATACGCCCACGGCCACGGCCATGTTGGCCATCGCTTGGATCACGAGCAAGAATGACAAGCCCGCTGCGAGCAAGGCCCCAAAGGTCTTGCTGATCGTGACGATGCCGATGCTGCGCACGAGCAAGACGATGTAGAGGATCATCACCACCAATGCGCCGACAAATCCAAATTCCTCGATGATGATGGGGTAGATCATGTCGCTCGTGCCGTTGGGGACATAGTTGCGCTGCGTGCTGCCGCCGGGGCCCTTGCCGATGACGCCGCCGGTCGCCATGGCGCCATAGGCTTGCGTGACTTGGTAGCCGGGATCGTAATTGGGATCGGTGAGGCTGAGCCAATAGGAATCGATGCGGTGCTCCCAGGTCGTGGCGCGGTCTGCTACCTTGAAAAGGATGAATCCGCAGAAGAGGCCGATCATGAGCATGCCGCCGATGTATTTGAAATTGACCCCGGCGATGAAGAGGAGGATCACGCTGGTGATGAACAGCAGGGCGGCGGTGCTCAGGTTGGCGGGGGCGATGAGGCCGCAGATGACGACGACCCAGGCAATGGTGGGCAAGAAGGCTTCCTTGAAGTCCTTGATCACCTCTTGCTTCTGTGTGAGCATCTTGGCGAGGTGAATGAGCAGGGCGACCTTGCCCAAGTCGCTGGGCTGGAAGCTGAGGCCAAAGAGGTTGATCCATCGCGCCGCACCATTGACGTCCCTGCCCCAAAACAATACGTAGATGAGGACGGGGATGGAGAAGTAGAGCAGGTAGTCACTGATGCGGGCGAAATTTCTATAGTCAAATCGACTCACGACAAACATGATCAAGAATCCGGCGCTCAGGAGCAGGGCGTGCTTGATCAGGTAGAAGGTCGCTCCTGCCTTGGCGGCCAGGATCGGCGCCCCGGCACCTGTGTAGACACCCAACAAGGAAATCATGCTGATAAGGAATACCACCAGCCAGATTACTTTGTCGCCTTTGAGTCTATTGAGGATGTAGTCGATCACTTTTTTT
>JANMIM010000188.1:0-1349 GCA_031375795.1 Bacteroidota bacterium | reverse complement strand
TGGCGGTGGCGGCGGAGCCAAGATGTTCAGCATCACATTTGCCTCCTTCTTTGCCTACATCGGCTTGCAATGGTGGGCCTCGTGGTACCCGGGCGCGGAGCCGGGCGGTGGGGGATATGTCGCACAGCGCATGATGAGCGTGAAAAGCGAACGCGACTCGGTCTTGGCGACCTTGTTTTTCCAAGTGGCCCACTATTGTCTCAGGCCCTGGCCATGGATCATCGTGGCCCTGTGCTGCATCGTGCTGTACCCCAACCTGCCCGTCGCCGATGCACGGCTCGGGTACGTCTATGCCATGCGTGACTTCTTGCCGGTCGGTTTGCGGGGCATGATGCTCGTGGCCTTCCTAGCCGCCTACATGAGCACGATCTCCACCCAGCTCAATTGGGGTGCCAGCTATTTGGTCAATGATTTTTACGCACCGCTCTTCGGCAAGAAAAAAGTGGATGGCGTGGAGAGCGACGACAAGCAACTGATCCTCATCAGCCGCCTCGTCACGGTGGCTTTGATGATCGTGGCCATGGCCGTCACCAGCCAAATCACGTCGATCTCCAAGGTTTGGGAGTTCATGATCGAATGTGGCGCCGGGCTAGGCATGGTGCTGATCTTGCGCTGGTTTTGGTGGCGCATCAATGTCTGGTCAGAGATCGCAGCCACCGTCACTCCATTTATTATATATGGTGTGCTCAAACTCGTGATCCCAGCCAATCCAGACTGGACAGAGTTCCCCAACAGCTATTTCATCACCATCGGCGGCACGACCATCGTGTGGCTGCTCGTCACTTTCCTCACTTCCCCTGAACCGATGGCCCATCTCGTCAAATACCATCAGCAGGTCAAGCCAGGTGGCTGGTGGAAACCTGTCGCCCTGCAGAGCGGGGTGATCGTGCGGGCGAATACCGTCCCATTGATCATGGCGTGGCTCTCGGCGGTGATGATGACCTACGGAACCTTGTTTGCGACGGGAAAGTTGATTTTCAAGGAATATGAGGCTGGGTTCATCAATCTTGCTGTCGCGGTGGCTGCGGCAGTGTTCCTGTGGCTGGTCGTGAGCGAATGGAATCTATTTGGCGGGGATGAAAAGGCTGGTGCGGACGAAAAGGCGGCCTGAGATTTAGCTTCACCGCAGTACTTGATTCAATCCCTGGATGAGTTACAATTTTCTACGCTTAAATTACTGGTAATCAATTGATTGTCGTATGGGAGGGGCATGTCCTGCCCATACGATACGGCAAAACACCGTGGATCTTCACGGCGTCGAGGCCCTATGCTCTGCCGAGGGAAAACAAAAAAATCCGCCTCTGTGAAGAGGCGGATCAATATTTTGACCAATGCCTGAAAATCAGGCC
>JANMIM010000363.1:0-2340 GCA_031375795.1 Bacteroidota bacterium | reverse complement strand
AGCAAATAATCCAATTCATTGCACCGCCTTCTCAAGCTGTCCAGTTTCTTCAAGGAAGCCTCTTCCAATTCCCCCGTCACCTCCAATTGCGATTTCTGAAACAATTCCAGCAAGAATTGAAACTTCGTGCGCTCCATGAATTGAAAGCCGCGCTCGATCTGTGCTTTTTCATCGGTGAGGCGCCAGAGTTGATGTGCACATTGCAAAGCGCTTCCCAGATACTCGGTGCCCCGTAAGCTCAGGGACATTTTGTCGTCCTGATCGTCGTATTGGAGACGCAATCGGTCATTGAGAACAGCCATCAACTCATATCCCCTGAGGCTTGTCTCGTACATCCTAGGGTCCACATGTGCGTCGGCCTCGGCTTTCATGCGATCGGCCTTCAACAATGCAAATTCCTGTAACAACAGCGGTTCCTTGGTTTCTTGTGGCTTGGGATAGGAATCCAGGTCCGTCATGTCGGTATTCGGGGCAATCGCCAGCATGGCTGCTTGGATCATCTCCAAGGTTGTGAGCAGGGGCGCTGCTTCCTGCCTCAACATAAAAGCATGGCTTTGAAGAAGCCTTCCAAAAATCGGCCCTGCCTGTAGTTCATTGCGCCTACAGATGCCATAGGCTTGTTCGATCGCCTTCCTCGCCTCGGCAAATTCCTTCTCGTAAGCCAAGGCCAGTGCCAGGCTGGAAAGCGATGGCACGATTTCGATGGCGTCGGGACCGACATGGGTCTCCATCATATCGATGCCCACCTTGAGCATCGCGATAGATTCCGGAAACTCTTCCAGTTGCAAGTAGCACAAGGCCAGATTGCCGATGATCTTCCCGATCGTGACGTAGTCTTCGGGTGTCTCGATTTTGAGAATGCCCAGGGCGATTTCATAGGATTGCTCGGCTTCGGCAAATTTCCGCGCATTGTAATAGGTATTGCCCAGATTCCAATACGCCCAGCCTACGCGCCAGTGGTGCTTTCCATAGATGTGCTCCCTGATTTCCAAGGATTGTTCATAGAGATCCACCGCCTTGTCAAATTCGCCTTTGCGTGTCGCCACTTGTCCGAGGCAGGAGAGGACCACCGCATATTCCACGCTGTCTTTGCTAGATGCCATATCCCATTCGTGATAGGCTTGATCGTAGAATTTTTGGGCTTCCGAGGGGTTCTCATCCACAAAATAGATGAGGGTTCCTTGCATGCGCCTGATCCTCGCCCGCAGGTCTGTGCCCGTCTGATCGATTCCAAAGATGGTTGCCTCCGATTCACTGATCTGCTCCTTGGATTTGCAACGATCATTGGTGTAGAAGGCGGCAAATCCAATCCAAAATTGGTATTCCCCCAGCAGGCGCCTGAAATTCAATTCCTCATGTCCCTCAAGCAGGGCGATCCCCGATTCCAGCGTGTCGATGGCCGTCTTTTGGGTCCTTTTGTCTTGCGCCAATTGCACGCCTACCTCGAGGCGGGTCTGCAGGGCGCAGTACAGCGAATCGTCTGCTGCGTGCGATTGTGCATGCAGCGACCCTGCCCGCAGCCACATGACGAGCAACAAAGACACACGAACGACGACGCACCGAGTGCAGAATTTTCCGGTTGATCCAAGCACCCCCTAAATTTAGAATCCTGCCGCAATGATGCAAGGAAAATAATCGTTGACGAGCGAGAATTCCATTTCCACTAATTTCGCGACATGGAAAATCCGACCTTCCACCACAACCGCATCACGGCCTTGCTGGGCATTCGCTACCCGATCATCCAGGCAGGCATGGTGTGGTGCGCTGGCTGGGAGTTGGCCGCCGCAGTCTCCAACGCCGGCGGTCTCGGGCTCATCGGGGCCGGCAGCATGGATGCCGACACGCTACGCCACCACATCCGCAAATGCAAGGCTGCCACCGACCAGCCCTTTGGCGTGAATACGCCGCTGCTCTACCGCCACATCGACGCGCTCATGCAAGTGATCGCCGAGGAGCAGGTGCCCATCGTCTTCACGTCGGCGGGCAACCCTGCCGTCTGGACGTCGCAACTCAAGGCATTGGGGATCAAGGTCGTGCATGTCGTGTCGAGCGTGAAGTTTGCCATCAAGAGTGCCGAGGCGGGTGTCGATGCCATCGTCGCCGAGGGTTTTGAGGCGGGCGGGCACAACGGGCGCGACGAGATCACGACCCTGTGCTTGGTCCCACAGGTGCGCGCTGCGGTACACCTGCCCCTGATCGCTGCGGGCGGCATCGCCACGGGCGCAGCCATGCTCGCCTGCATGGCTTTGGGTGCCGAGGGCGTGCAAATCGGCAGCCGATTTGTCGCCTCCGATGAGTCGAGCGCCCATCCCAATTTCAAGCAAAAGATCATCGACACAC
>JANMIM010000319.1:0-6109 GCA_031375795.1 Bacteroidota bacterium | reverse complement strand
CCCAACTTGCAGCTCTTACCCACTAAGTCGCTGAAAGCTAGTTGTCTTTTGATTTTGAGGTGGCGGTTTGTGCACTACGGATTTTATTTTTTTGAAGGGCCTGTGCTTTGCCTTGAGGATGTCTAGGATTTTCTTGAGGCTTTCATCGGGCTCCGAGCACTTGCGCACCGTGACCACTTGGTCGAAGGTGTTTTGCCCAGAGGTGGTGACCATCTTCTGGGTGTTCCCGATCCTGACGATCTCCTGCCACCCGCTGTTGATCCCTTGGGCCTTGAGCTGGTGGCGGATGGTGTTTACCAGCCAATACGCCAAGATCCCCAGGTGCAGATGGGCCATGGTGCTGGCATCGTTCCTGTGGTAGATCGGGCGCAGGTCGAGGTCTGTCTTCAATGTCCTGAAGGTGCCCTCGATCTCGCGGATGGTGTTGTAAATGTTCCAGATCACGCCCTCCTCCTTGATCGGCAGGTTCGTGCGCAGGAAGTAGACGCCCAGTCCTTCGAGCTTTTGCTGATTCTGCTTGTGGTCCTTCTCCCAGGTCATCGCCGTCACTTGCTGCGTACGGTCGTCTGTTGTGAGGTGGATGTGGTAGTGACCGTGGACCGACCCGTACTTCTCCTTGGCCCTGCCGATGCGCTCACCCACCTTGTCGGCCTGCTTGATGCCGCCTTTCCTGTCGATCGCGCGCCTGATCTTCTCCAACTCCTCCTCGTACCGCGCCTCGAAGCGGTTCTTCATGCCGCCCTCCTTGAGCGCCTTTGCCGGGCTTGTGACTTCCAGGTAATAGTCCGTGCCGACATCGGACGCCAGGGCCTTGAGAAGCACCTCCTGCTTGCCCTTTGTTTCCAACAGGACATTCAGCCTCCCCTTCACGTATTGGTAGTCCTTGAGCTTGCTCCGGCTGACGCACACGTAGAGGTAACCCCTTGACTGTAGCAGTTTCAAGTTTTCCTCGGTGGCGATGCCCGCGTCCAGCACGACGATGGCCTTGCGGTGGACGGTATGCGACGAGAGCTTCTCCACCATGGCCGAGAGCGTCTTGCAATCGGCGATGTTGCCCTCGTGGATCGAGGTGTATTTGATGAACCCCTCGACATTGACCACCATCGCGAGCACAACCAGCTTGGCATCGGCACGCTTCTCCTTGCTCCTGCCGTGCTTGGCCAACTCGCTGTCCAGCTTGCGGCCCTCGAAGTAGGTGTTGGTCAGGTCGTAGAGGATGATCTTGTCTTCCAGGTCGAACAAGGTGTTGGTGCGCTGGGACAAGTGCTGCTCCAAGGGATCCTTGATGGCGTAAAGGTCAAGTGCGCCCTTGTACAGCTTGTCCTTGGTGAGCTGCTCCATGTCGTAGCCGGTAAGCTCGCATACGGCCGAGTTTTGCCTGGCCCAGAGGGTGGTCTTGAGCTCGGATGCCGGGTACGCTGCGCGGCTGATCACTTGGGTCATCGCAAGTTGGATTTGCGTCTCGCTCCACCCCTTCAGCCTCAGGAACTCACTGACCTGTAATTGATTCCAGGCATTCAAACACATCCACTCAGTGCCAACCTCCCGCACGTTGCTGTGCCTGATCGTGTCGACATCGATCCGGCGAGCGGCCTTGTCGGCCCAGCCCACGTCGATTCGCCTTTCACTTACCAACCGACGCCACAATGCCTCAGCCATCTCGACAACGACCGGATCGGGTTCCTCGAAGAGGCTCTCGAGCTTCTTGTGTCGCGCATTCAGGATCGCCTGGACCTTGTTGAGCTGGTCCACATCCACATCCTCCAGGAAGCCAATGTTGAGCAAAGTGCGGTGGCAGGTACGCCCGTCGATATTGCGGTAGCTCTCTATCAGCCGATAGTAGCCGTCCAACTTCCCCGTCGAGGGGTTCTTCCGTATGGAGCTCCTGAAATACACCGCCACAAAGCTTGGAGGCCAAATCGGCTAAAGCAACACCCCCCTGTGCACTACAAGCCTCGGTTTCAGCTACAACCCGCCAAATTTCAATGATTTCGGCACTCACCCAAAAAATCAAGCTGAAAATTCCCCAAAATCAGGCAATTTTTCTTGAAAATGGCAGGTTTAGCTGCAAGTTGGGTTAAGGTTGAAGCATTTTGAATCGACTTTGCCTTTTGGTCAGCCATTTCAATTGTGCAAGAAAGTGCTTTTCCCCGAAATTTCGCAAGTGAATACCTGATAGGCGATTCAATGCGGTTTACATTCCAAACTGGAGGCCGTCAACGGTTTGCCAGTTCTGCGAGGCAAGTATCTTCAGTTTTCGCGATGGTATCCCGGGAGTTGGCAACAAACCGCTACCAACTTTTCAAGGAAATCTGCGGAAAGCGCTGGCTTATACGGCGTATGAAATCCTGATTCGGGTAGCCAGCGTAGGAAATGCTGCTGAGCGTTTGAATTTGGGAAAAAATTTCCAGCACTTCCGATTCGTCCACAAATTGTACACAGGGTAAACTCATCATCGACAAGGAAGGCAAGGCTACAAAGGATACGGGTAGCCGATCAATGGGCGTATCCCGCAAGGCGATATATTCCAAATTGCGCATTTTGCATATGTTTTCCGGCAAGGCACTTAGGTTTTTGCAACCAGAGATCCACAGCCTTTCCAGGGATTGCCAGGATGTGATCCAGTCTGGCAGGATCTCCAATCCCGTATTGGACAGGTGAATCTCCTTGAGCGCCTGCAAGGCACACATTTCCGCTGGCAGTGTGCGAAAAGGATGATTGTCCAGCGTGAGCCCACTCAGCTTGGTCAATTTTCCGATATCGGCGGGGATTGTCTCCAAAAAATCGCTCGATTGCCGCTTTGCAAATCCCAGAAATTCCAATTCGCTCAATTCGAACAAGACCTGTGGCATCTCGCTGAAATTGCAGCCACTCAGGCCCAGCGAACGAATTGCTGGGTATTCAGGAAGCACGTTGGGCAATGTTGTAAGTGGGTTCTCAGTGAAATTGACGGTTTTCAGCCTCGGAAAGCCTTGCAACAGCGACGGCCATTCGGTGAAATTGTTGCGGAAAAGATGCAATGCCACCAAATCCTGTAATTGCAGGATGCGCTCCGGCAGGGAACTGAGTTGGTTTTCATTCAAATCCAAACCTTTTAAACCCTTGATCTTTTCGATGCGTTGTGGCACCTCGCTGAGCTGCGTCTGATCGAGGCGCACCGAGACCAAATCTTCAAGTTCCTCAATCGCTGCTGGCAAGGCCCGAAAGTAGCCAGGCACCACTGTCAGGATTCCGTAGGAAATACATTGATCCCTCAAATTCGACAAAGTCATCCAAGGCATCGCAAATCCCTTCCAAGCAGGATCGCACGCCATCGCCATTTGGGAAAATCGATGCGGATCGACCCATTCAGATTGGGCTACCATTTCCAAATGTGCTTGACGATCCACCTCAGAGAGCACATCGAAGTTCGCTTGAAGTAAAGGGATTACACCCTCGAATTCCGATTGAACCAGCAAATCATGAAAGCGCCGCCGCACCAGGAATTCGGGCAATGTCAAGGCGATTGCGAGGACTTCAGAAAGCAATGCGATTGGCAAACCACCGCTTTTGAACAATTCCACCGCGATCTCGAGATTGGCAGGCAAAGCAGTACCGAGCAGCCTGCGCAAATTCTCGGTCATTTTGGACACCTGCTCGGTATCCTCCGTGAGCCAAGATTTCGGTTTCTCGGGTGCTTCCAAGATCGATCGAATTTACAACCTCGCCGCCATCGCCGCGCAAAGCAGGCGATACAATGCGCAGTGCAGTTCCGGCGTGGCACTGAGCTCCAAAATCGACAAGGTCAATTTGCCTGGCTCCAGCTCCACTTCCCTGAAAAACAGCATCATCGGCGTGAAAAGCTCCTGCAACTCATTGTCGCGCTGGCTGTTGCCTGCCAGCACGAGCTGCTTGAGGGGAGCCTGGACCAAGTCCATGTTTTTCACAAATGGCTCGTAGATCGCCAATTCGTCCTGGAAATCCTCTTCATCGGCCAGCAGGAACTCATACAGGAAGTCCTCCAAGTCAGGGTCTGCCTCGTTGATCTTGCAATCCTTCACATAGATCATCACATTGAGCAACTCTGTGCCGCGGTCCTCTGTGGCATTCTCGATCTTGACCCATTCAGGCGTGTCAAAGGCATCCTCGCCATCCTCGTCGGCTTCCAACTCGGCGATGAGTTGCAGCACACATAGGTCGATCAAATACTCCCTGAGGTCGTCAAAGACAGGAAATTGATCGACCAAGGCATCTGCCTTGGCAAAAATGCCCGTCCCCTGCCCGGTCGGGCCAAGCAGATTTTCCAACCCGCTTTTGAAAGCAGGCAGCTCTGCCAAGGCAGGGGCTGCGGCGACATCGCTCATGGACTTGAAGGGCGCATGGGCCTGCTTGGCGGCATGGCCCCAGCTGTAAGCCTCGGCCATTGTCTGGCTCAATTGGATCAGGGTGGCGTTCATTTCAATCATTTTGTGCAAAGGTAGGCCCCAAGCGCCAAATTGAAAACCAAAAAGCGCTCGACAGCCATGCAATGCTTTTTTTTATCCTAGACTTTTTTGGTGATATTCGGTCATTCATTTAGTGAATCATCTTCTATGGCCAAGAAAAAGGAATCTCCAAAAACTGCCGCTGCCAAACCTGTAGCAGGCAAGAATTCAAAACCAGCCCCTGTGGCCAAGGCTACGGCCTCGAAGCCCGTTGCAAAAACACCTGCTGCAGCCACAAAGGCACAAGCTGCGGCCAAGCCTGCTGCGAAATCGGCGGCTCCTGCTGCAAAGCCAGCAGCAAAGGCTGCTGCCAAGGCAACGGTACCAGCTCCAAAAACAGCGGCAAAAGCTGCCCCTGTGGCAAAACCAACGGCCAAGGCAACGGTACCAGTTCCAAAAACAGCGGCAAAAGCTGCCCCTGTGGCCAAACCAACCGCCAAGGCGGCTACGCCCGCGTCTAAGCCCGTGGCAAAGCCGGCCTCCAAGGTCAATGAAAAGCCCACAGCCAAGGCTCCAACTCCAGAAGCACAACCCGCATCCGAGCCGCAAATCGCAGCCAAAAAGGATGCACGTGCCATCTGGGAAGCCAAGGCAGCTGAGCAAGCAGATCCCAAGCTGTCGGCAAAAGAGCTCAGAAAGACAAACGAGGAAACTCGCCGTCTTGCTGCCGCGGCAAGGGCAGAGGAACTCGCCAACCAGCGGGCAGCTGCCGAGCAAGCCCGCATCGCCCAATTGGCGGCGCAAAAGGAAAAGTTCGAAGCCGACAAGGCCGCCCGGGATGCTGCCAAACAAGCTGCGATCGAGGAACGTGCCGCCAAGCAGGCCGAGATCAAGGCAAAAAACGAAGCCCGACAGGCCGTGACCGCCGCCAAGATCAAGGCAGCCGCCGATGCACGCGCCGCGCTCGCGGCAGAGCGCCTCACACAACGCAACACCCAGAAAGCCGAGCGCGTCGCCCCCGTCGCCAAACCTCTCACAGCACGGCAGCCTGCCCAGCGGCCTACAGCGCCGACCCGCACACCCAACGCTGCGAAACCAGATCCCATGGCGGCGAAATTGGCCGCCTTTGACATCGGCATGAGCCTGCGTTTGGACGCCACTTGGGACCAAGGCATGCAAGTGGCGATGCGCAATGCAGCCCAGGCAGCCACGCAGCAACTCAACGATTTGCTGCAAGTCCCCGGCAACCTCGACGTGAAGCAGACGAGGGTACTGGAGCTTGTCAAGAAAAAGGTCATCTCCACCGTTTCACGCGCCATTTCAAGTTCGCTCAACAGGCTCATCGAGCCTGGGCAGCTTCAATTTGCAAGCTTGGAGATCAGTGCAGATGGGCAGCGAGGCAGCGTTCCCACGATCACGATCCCGATGAACGGATTCTTGAAAGCCCGCACGATTTCCAATTGTGCTGAGCTCGTGCAGGTGATCGGCACGCCCGGCGAGCCGCTCAAGGTACTGTATCCGAAGAAAAACCTGATTCAATTGGCCTTCGGTGACACCCTGCCGAATGACTATTTTTTCAGCGGAAGTTTCAAGCTACACGTCGACCAGGAGAATCCCGGGGCTTCGGTGGTGAACCAAGAGGTACATCTCTTTGCCAAACGCGGTAAAAAAATGGGGCCTCAGCTGAAACTCGTTTTGGACTATGA
>JANMIM010000302.1:0-1276 GCA_031375795.1 Bacteroidota bacterium | reverse complement strand
TATACAGTGAGATTGCAGGCTACTTCGTGGCCTGCGTGCGGCGGTTTGTGGAGCTGCACGATGCCACGGTTCACGTGGTGCGCTGGCCCATCAACCCCGAGGCGCCCTTCAAGTTCTCAGACCATCCGCGCATCGTGTACCATGAGCGCAACGACTACGACGACGCGGCCCTGCTGCGGCTGGCCCGGGACATCGACCCCGATGCCTTGTACATCTCTGGCTGGATCGACAAGTCCTATCTCAAGGTCGCGCGGCATTTCTACAAGCTAGGCCGCCCGGTGATCGCGGCCTTTGACACCCAATGGCGGGGAGATTTCAGGCAGCGCCTGGCGACCTGGATGTCGCCGTTTTATTTCAAGCGGCGGTTTACCCATGCCTGGGTGCCCGGCCTGTTCCAATACGAGTATGCCCGCCGGCTGGGATTCAGCCGCGACCGCATCCTCACGGGCATGTACTCTGCCGACACCGCCTTGTTTGATGCCGTGTATGCCCCCGCCATGGCCCACAAGGCCACCACATATCCGCACCGGCTCATCTATGTGGGCCGCTACCTGGCGCTCAAGGGCGTCTTGGAGCTCTACCATGCCTTCAAGGAAGTGAGCGAGGAGTCGGCCCACGATTGGGAACTCGTGCTCATCGGCAATGGCCCGCTCAAGGACGAGTTGCAGGAAACCCGCAACATCGTGTTTCGCGACTTTGTGCAGCCGAGCGAGCTGCCTGCGCTCGCCATGGAAGCCGGAGCGCTCATCCTGCCCAGCCGCAGCGAGGCCTGGGGCGTGGTCTTGCATGAATTTGCCGCCGCCGGCTTGCCCCTGCTCTCCACCGATGCCGCTGGCGCCATCACGGCTTATGTGAAGGAAGGCTACAACGGTTTCGTCCACCGCCGCAGCGACAAGGATTCGCTCAAGGGCGTGCTGCGGCTGCTCTTTGCCCAGACAGATGCACAGCTGCGCCTCATGGGGCAGCGCAGCCAGGAACTCTCCAAGCAGATTTCCCCAGACACCTGGGCAGCCACCCTGAAACATGTGGTAGGGGGGGCAGGCTGATGTGTGGCATCACAGGCATCCTCGGCCGGGACATTGCACCCGGCACCGTGCAGCGCATGACCACGGCCATTGCGCACCGCGGCCCCGACTCCGACGGGTTTTTTGAGGAGGGCGAGGTGCATCTGGGTCACCGCAGGCTCAGCATCATCGACACCTCCGAGCGCGGCCGCCAACCCATGGAGGACGTCACGGGCCGCTATGTGCTCATTCACAACGGCGAGATCTACAAT
>JANMIM010000296.1:0-5175 GCA_031375795.1 Bacteroidota bacterium | reverse complement strand
CGGAAGCTGACCTGACGCAAGCCGTGTTTTCGGATTGCGACTTGTTTCGCACGGTATTCCTACGCAGCAACCTACGTGGGGCAGACCTGCGCACGGCACGCCGGTACAGCATCGATCCCGACAACAACGTCGTCAAGGGTGCGAAATTCAGCTTCCCGGAGGTGCTGGGGCTGCTCGACAAGTATGGGGTCGTGGTGGAATGACGGCCCGTGGGGTACAAAATTGGCATTCAAATGGGTCAGGCTCCGCCCAATTTTGTTGCAAGGCATGACCAGATTTTCCCCTTGTTCTCGCAAAAACCCCCTATCTTTGACGTTTGGACTGAAAAGTTTCTCCGGAGAAGGATATGCGATTGGTTGATTCGTCTAAGAAATTCAAGGTGGTCTATTCCATCTACAATCACGAGTACTTGGGGTGCTTGTTTTCCTCCCATGTCGTGCAACTGCTGGACAATGGCAGCTTGAGCTTGTCGCACCAAGCCCTCATGCCCGAAAACATGTCGCAGTTTGACCACATGCTCGACGACGACGACCGCAAGATCGTGCGCCACCTCGACAAACTCACCAACGACGAAGTCGTCAAAAAATTTGGCGGCACAGTGCGCAATATCAAGGAGTTTTTTTCCAAACGTTTCCACGAGGAGGTCAAGGCGACGGTGCTGCGCTACGTGGACCGCTTGATGCTGGAGGCGATTCCCCTTCTCAAAGACAAGGACCTCTATACATCAAGCAAGGACGGCTATCCCGCCCGCAGCAGCGTCAAGATCGTGGACGACCTGGCGGCCGTGCGCTTTTGTTTCAAGCGCACCGTCGACGATACTCGCTACTATCCGCTGGTGTACCGCAACCAAAAGCGTCTCTCGGTATGCCGCAAAGATGCAGCCCTCCTGGTCGAAAACCCTGCTTGGCTGCTCATGGACGGCGAATTGTTCACCTTTGACCAGCCGGTGGACGGGAAGAAGCTCTACCCGTTTTTCACCAAACCCTATATTGCGATTCCCAAATCTGCAGAAGACAATTACTTCCGCAAATTTGCCCCACAGATCATCGGCACCTATGACGTGGAAACCGAAGGCATGCGCATCTCCTACGTGCGCCGCGAGCCCCAATTCAGGCTCGTCGTGGACGGCAGCGGCACAGGATCGATTTCCATGAAGTTGCGGGTGCAATATGGCACCTTTGAATTGGATCCCCAGCCGGGACAAGCCGCCTTGGTGCAGGTTGAGCAAAAAGACAACGACTACGCATTTTTCAAGATTTTTCGCAACCAAGACGCCGAGCGCGATGTGGTGAACTACATCGAACGCTTGCAAGGCGGCATCGGCGTGCTGTCGATGGGGATGATGGGCCGGCAGGCAGGCTTGCAATGGCTTTCAGACAACGTGCACGAGATCGTCGCCAATGGGATCGAGGTCGTGCAAGATGGCCAAGTTCAAAGCTTTACATTTGAGCGGCCCCAGATCATCTTGGATCCGGTCGATGCGGGCGATTGGTTTGACATCAAAGCCGTGGTGCATATTGCGGGTTTCAAGATCGCGTTCATGAAGTTTCGCAAGCACATCTTGCAAGGGCGGCGCGACTACATCCTGCCCAATGGCTCCACCGCAATATTGCCCGAGGAATGGTTTACCGACTATCGCCACCTGATGGAGATTGCCGAGGAGCGCGATGACGAGACCATCTCGATTCGCAAGTACCAAGCTGTCGTCCTCGACCTGCCATTTGGATCCAAGAGCCTCATCCGGCAGCGCATTTCAGACATGGTGAATGTGCAGGACATCAAGGAGTTCCCGATTCCAGAGGGCTTGAAAGCCGACATGCGCAGCTATCAAAAGCAGGGCTATGATTGGCTGGGTTTTTTGAAAGAATACCACCTCGGCGGAATCTTGGCCGACGACATGGGCTTGGGAAAAACCTTGCAAGCCCTGAGCATGCTGCAACGGGAAAAGGAACAAGGCGCCACGCAGCCCTCGCTTGTGGTGATGCCGACTTCGCTCATTTACAATTGGGTCGCCGAGGCCCGCCGCTTCACGCCCGGATTGCGCATCCTCGTACACACCGGTGCGCAACGCAATGTCGATCCCAAATATTTTTCCCTTCACGACGTCGTGCTCACAACCTACGGCTTGGTGCGCCAAGACGTGGAAATGATGAGCAAGTTTCCCTGGCATTATTTGATCTTGGACGAGAGTCAAATGATCAAAAACCCAAGCTCCAAGACCGCGCGGGCGGTCAAAGATCTCATCGCCAACCATCGCCTGTCGCTCACGGGCACGCCGGTTGAGAATACACTGATGGACTTGTGGTCCCAAATGACCTTTCTCAATCCCGGGCTTCTGGGCAGCGAGAGTTTTTTCCGCGATTTTTACATCCAACCGATTGAGAAATTCAGGGATGTGGAGCGCACCGAGCGGTTGCGCAAACTCATCCACCCCTTCATCTTGCGTCGCACCAAGACGCAGGTCGCAACGGAATTGCCTCCCAAGGTGGAGGCCGTGCACTATTGCGAGATGACCGATCCGCAGCGAAAATTGTATGAGGAAACCAAAAATGCCTATCGCAATTACCTCTTGGAGATCAAGGAGGCAGATTTTGGGGCCAAGAAATTGAACATCCTTGCGGGCTTGCAAAAGTTGCGACAGATCGCCATTCATCCCCATTTGGTGGAGGAGGGACAGGAATTGGAATTGGTGGACTCGGGCAAGTTTCAGGAGTATGAGCGGCTGCTGGAGGAAATCATTTCCAAGGGTGCGAAGGTCTTGGTGTTTTCCCAGTTCGTGCGGCTGCTCAAGATCTTGCAAGACGACCTCGCCAAGAAGGAGATCACATCTTGCTACCTCGATGGCAGCACGACCGACCGCCAAGCCGAGGTGGAGCGTTTCCAAAACGATCCTTCGGTGCAGGTGTTTTTGATCAGCTTGAAAGCGGGCGGCGTAGGCCTCAACCTCACGGCTGCCGAATATGTCTTCATCTTGGATCCATGGTGGAATCCCGCGGTCGAGCGGCAGGCCGTGGACCGCTCGCACCGCATCGGCCAAACGCAGACAGTGTTTAGCTACAAATTCATCACCAAGGACACCATCGAGGAGAAAATCATCCTCCTGCAGCAGAAAAAATCGCAATTGTCAGACGATGTGATCTCCGTGGAAAAAGACCTTTTCAAGAAGCTCGACATGGGCGATTTGGTCGATCTCTTGTCTTGATGGCCGTGGAAATAACAGGATAGGAATGGCGTCATCGATGCGCTCAGAGTTCCTTCATCTCCTGCAGTTCCATGATCACATCGGTGAAATGATGCGCTGTGGAGGCGCGTAGGAACTTGCCAGTCATCCTCATTTTCAAGCCTTTGTATTTTTCCACGTCGAGTCTCCCAGGCACAAGCTGTATGTCCACGACAGCCTCCATGGGAGGCTGCGTTTCCGTTTTTGTCCTTCCCCCATCGAAGTCGTGCACGGTAATCGGCTGATTCAGCGTGAGAATGAAACAAGTTTCCTGCTCATCGTGCTCCGGGTCAATGCCAAATCCTGGGGCTCCAAAAAAAGTCACTTGATGCAGGGTGCCCTCTACGACCGAAAGAGAGGGTGAAAACTCAAAATCCACTTGAGGCGCGGGTTCGATTTCTGGCGCATCGATGACCGGTACGTTACTGGTATTCAACTCACTGGGCTGTTTCTGCGGAGGAGCTGCCGGGCCTCGGTTGCAACCCAGTGCAAACAAGGCAATCAAGCAACAATACCCCATGTAGTGAACCTGTCTCATCCAATGATCTCCCGAATTTTATCCTTAGCCATACAAGATATGAAATTCTGGACTGGCAGAAAAAAAATAAAGGTTGCGGAGACAATCATCTGTAAAAATCACGACGACCGATCGGCCACACAAGCCTCAAGGCTCCACGATCACCCGCAATTTGAGTTCCTCTTTGGCCGTTTTCAGGGTGAGGTAAAATTGGCCGCCTTTGAGGAGGGCCTTGCAGGGAAATTCATAATGGGCAGGGTCGCTCGACGGTTGGCAGCTAAGCGTTTCCGCGATCAATTTGCGGCCTTTTAGTGTCGTGAATTGGAGCGATGCACTGCCTTCATCGGGGCAATGGAAATCGATTGAAAGGATGCCTTTGTATGGATCGGGCAGCACCTCCAATTGCAATTCGCTTTCGCTTTGCGTTTGGAGGTAATCCGTCGCATTCTCAGCTGATTTGCGAATGAAAACCTGATAGATGCGCGTGCTCGCCTTGCTGTGTTCGCCCTCATTCACCCAAAATATATTGTCGTCGCTGCTCTCAATCCCGCCCACGATGTAGCCGAGTAGGGTTTTCTCTGCAGGCAATTCATCCAATTTCACAACGCCATTGGGATGTTTCGGGACGTCGGGAGCAAGGATAAATTCGGCGCTTGCGCCCAGGTAGTCAGGCATTTCCACCGGGAGTTTGTATTCGTGGTACCTGCCGTCGGCATCCCTCGTGACACGCGCAATGGTTTTTATAAAAGGGACATTGCAGTCGAGCACGTGCTCGGAGCCGATGTCATAATATTCGCTGATGCCGCCAAAAAACAGGAAGTGCATCGCCTCGTTATTGCTTGAATGCAAGGGCACTTTGGCGCAATGGTATTGCTGGTAATGTTGCTGGAAAAATGGAATTTCCAGCAAACCATTGGACCCGAACTCCATGCAATCCAGATAGGGAATGTCGGCTTTGTATTGAAAAACACCTGAAAAAATCATCAAGCCAGGCCGTTGATTGCGAAGGATTTGGGGCAGCACATTGAAGTCTCGCCGATGTAGCCTGATGGAATCCTTGGGACCCTTGAAAACCTGGTAATTGAGTTCATCCAAGGAGCCGTCGATCGCAACCTGGATCAGTTCGGTGTTGTAATGTTGCACAAATCCAGGCCCGTGGTCAGGGCCGTTGGGGTTGTAGCGCCCTTGGAAATTGTGCCCTCCGATGAGAAAGAAAGTGGATTCTTTTTTTTCCATTTGCCCGCCAGTGATCGCAAACCGTTCGTCTGCGACCTGTCTGATATGAGGTGCGAGCGGGGTTTTGTCCTTGACCGCCTGAATCGTGGCGGGCACGTCGATCGCTGTCAAATTCCCGAAGGTCTTGTGGTCACCGGCGGTTGCACTGTAGCCATAGCCGCCGACGAAATAGAGCATCTTGCCGTCTTGGCAAAATTCAGGG
>JANMIM010000272.1:0-11254 GCA_031375795.1 Bacteroidota bacterium | reverse complement strand
TGGCAAACGCTCGTCAGGGCACACACAAGGCAAAAACCCGTGGTGAGGTAAGCGGTTCTACCAAGAAGCCTTACCGTCAAAAAGGCACAGGTAATGCCCGTCAAGGTCACAAGCGCTCGCCGCTGATGCGCCATGGTGGTCGCGTCTTCGGGCCAGAGCCACACGAATATGTGTTCAAGCTCAACAAGAAAGTCAAGCGCCTTGCAAGACGTTCGGCCCTGAGCTACAAGGCCAAGGATGCTAAAATCCTGGTGTTGGAAAACTTCAACCTCGCTGCTCCAAAGACCAAGGAGGTTGTAAGCCTGCTCAACAACTTGAAACTGAACGGTGTCAAGGTTCTGATGGTGCTTCCCGATGACAACAAGAATGTCTATCTCTCGGGCCGCAACATCCCAAAGACCCAGATCGTTCGGGCACAAGACCTCAATACTTACGACATTCTTCACGCCGAGCAATTGGTGATCATGAAGGATGCCTTTCAAAAGATCAATGAGCAACTAGGATAAGGCCATGAGTGTACTGAAAAAACCGCTCGTTTCTGAGAAAATGGCGCTCCTGAATGAGCGCTTCGGCAGCAAGTTCAACCAATATTCATTTAAGGTTGAAATCGGAGCCACCAAGCCTCAGATCAAAAAAGAACTCGAAGAGTTGTATGGTGTCAGCGTGAAAAGCGTGCGCACCATGATTTACGCCGGCAAAAGCCGTCAGCGTTATACCCGCACTGGCTTTGTGTCTGGTAAATCTCCTCGCTACAAGAAAGCCATCGTGACCCTGGCAACAGGTGCCGAGATTGATTTTTACAAGAACATCTAAGCTGCAGCTGAAAAATGGGATTCAAGAAACTTAAGCCGACGACTCCTTCGCAGCGCTTTATGATGGTCTCCGACTTTGCGGAGATCACCAAAAGCACCCCGGAAAAGTCGCTCGTCCACGGCACAAAGCGCTCAGGCGGTCGCAACAATACCGGTAAGCGCACCATGCGTTACATCGGTGGTGGTCACAAGAAACTCTACCGCATCATCGATTTCAAGCGTGAAAAACTCGGAATCGCTGCCAAGGTCACTTCGATCGAATACGATCCAAACCGCACGGCACGCATCGCATTGTTGATGTATGCAGATGGTGAGAAGCGTTACATCCTGGCACCTGAAAATCTTCAAGTTGGTCAGACCGTCATTTCGGGAGAGACTGCAGAGCCTACTGTTGGCAACACCAAGAAGCTCAAGGACATTCCACTCGGTACGATCGTGCACAACATCGAGTTGCATCCAGGAAAAGGTGGCGCCATCTGCCGCAGCGCCGGCTCCAATGCACAGTTGCTGGGCAAGGAAGGTAAATACGTTAGCCTTCGCCTTCCTTCTGGCGAGTCTCGCCTCGTGTTGAGCGAGTGCATGGCTACGATCGGTTCGGTGGGAAATGCTGACCACATGAACATCAAGTTGGGCAAGGCAGGACGTTCACGTTGGTTGGGCCGCAGGCCTCGCACCCGTGGTGTCGCGATGAACCCGGTCGATCACCCGATGGGTGGTGGCGAAGGTCGCGCATCTGGTGGTCACCCACGTAGCCGCAAGGGACTTCCAGCCAAGGGTTACCGCACCCGCAACAAGAAGAAATACTCCAGCGGTTTGATTATCAATAAGAAGAACAGGAAATAATTGAGCTAATATGGCCAGATCACTCAAGAAAGGTCCGTTCATCGACCCGAAGCTTGACCGCAAGATTTCGAAGATGAATGGCGCAGGTCAGAAAAGGACCCTCAAAACCTGGGCTAGAAGGTCCATGATTTCTCCGGAATACGTAGGGCACACTTTGGCAGTTCACAACGGCAATAAGTTCATCCCGGTGTTTGTCTCCGAAAATATGGTCGGTCACAAGTTGGGCGAATTCGCTCCCACCAGAACTTTCAGAGGTCACTCGGGCGACAAGAAAAAAGATAAAGGCAAAAGGTAATGGCTGAGCAACTGAAAAGATTGACGCGCAAGGAAAAAATTGCGCAGGGCGTTGAGAAACTGCCCAAGCGTAAGAAGGCTATGGCCGAGCGCCAGAAAAGCGAACGCCAGGACATCGCAAGTGCCCGTCTTCGCAACAGCACGATTGCACCTCGCAAGATGCGTTTGGTGGCAGACCTCGTGCGTGGCATGGCTGTCGACAAGGCACTCAACGTGCTGAAGTTTACACCCAAGGCTGGCGCTGAGCCAGTACGTAAGCTGCTCGTGTCTGCGATTGCCAACTGGGAAGCCAAGAACGAAGGTGCCCGTGTCGATGACGGCAAACTCTTCATCAAAGAAGCGTTTGTCGACGAAGGCCGCACGCTGAAGCGCTTCCAACCTGCTCCTCAAGGACGCGCACACCGCATCCGCAAGCGCAGCAGCCATGTTACTTTGATTTTGGACACCAAGGAAGGGAACTAAGGATAAATGGGACAGAAAACACATCCAATCGGACTGCGTCTGGGAATCTCAAAAGGTTGGGAATCCAACTGGTATGGCGGCAAATTTTATGCCGACAAACTGATCGAAGACGAGAAAATCCGCTCCTATTTGGAGGCTAGGATCAACCGCGGTGGCATTTCCAAGATTGTGATTGAGCGCACACTCAAGCGCATCACCATCACGATCCATACTTCCCGTCCAGGCATCGTCATTGGCCGTGGTGGTCAAGAGGTCGATCGCTTGAAAGAAGAGATCAAGAAGGTTACCAAAAAAGATGTTCAGATCAACATCTTCGAGATCAAGCGTCCAGAACTGGACTCCAAGCTCGTAGGTGAGATGATCGCCGGTCAGTTGGCAGCGCGTATTTCGTTTAGGCGTGCCATGAAGACTGCACTTGCATCGACGATGCGCATGGGTGCCGAAGGTTGCAAGATCATGTGTGCAGGTCGCCTTGGCGGCGCTGAGATGGCCCGTACAGAGATGTACAAAGACGGTCGCGTTCCCCTCCAGACATTGCGTGCCGACATCGACTACGCATTGACTGAGGCCAAGACCATCTACGGGATCATTGGCGTGAAAGTTTGGATTTTCAAGGGCGAACTCTACGGCAAAGTGGATCTCTCCCCAAATGCAGGCACCGTCGAGAAACGTGGCAATGCAGGTCCTAGCCAAGGTGGCGGGGGCGGCAAAGGCTTCGAAGGTCGTGAGCGCGGTGGCAAGCCTGGAGGCGGAGAGCGCAACGAGCGTGGTGGTGGTGGTGGTGGCGGCCGCGGACGTGGTCGCGGAGGACGTCAATAATAATAATAACGGTCATTCATAAAGCGATAAAGCAATGCTTTTACCGAAGAGAACTAGATTCCGGAGACACCAGAAGGGCAGGATCAAAGGATTCGCTACACGTGGTCATGAAATCGCATTTGGCTCATTTGGCATCAAGGTGCTCGAGCCGACATTCATCACCAGCCGTCAGTTGGAAG
Organism: Bacteroidota bacterium; assembly: GCA_031375795.1. Taxonomy (GTDB): domain Bacteria; phylum Bacteroidota; class Bacteroidia; order J057; family JADKCL01; genus JADKCL01. The sequence continues at coordinate 7,845 of JANMIM010000272.1, read as the reverse complement.
CTGCTCGTCAAGCGATCACACGTCGCATGAAAAGGGAAGGAAAACTTTGGATCCGTATTTTCCCTGAGAAGCCGATGACCAAGAAGCCTGCCGAGGTGAGGATGGGTAAAGGAAAGGGAGCTCCCGAATTTTGGGCAGCACCTGTGGAGCCCGGACGCATCTTGTTTGAAGCGGAAGGTGTTTCCTTGGAAACAGCTATGGATGCCATGCGCCTCGGTGCACAGAAGCTGCCCGCCAAAGTCAAATTTGTTGTGAGACGAGATTATCAGGAATAAAATGAAGGCTAAAGAGATTAGGGAGCTGACCGACGCCGAAATTCGGGCTCGTATCACTGAAGATGGCGAGTTGCTTCAAAAAATGTACTTCAATCACGCGATCTCCGAGATTGAGAGCCCGGCCAAAATCCGGATCCTCAAGAAGGACATAGCCAGGATGCACACCATCTTGACGCAACGCGAGTCCAAAAGCAAAATTCAGTAAGCAACATGAGCACTGAGATAAACACTACGGAAGACCGCAACCTTCGTAAAGAAAGGGTTGGCAAAGTCTCCAGCAACAAGATGGACAAGTCCATCACCGTGGTCGTGCTTCGTAAAATGAAGCACCCGATCTATGGTAAGTTTGTGAAGAAGACCACCAAGCTGATGGCCCACGACGAGAAGGGCGAAGCTGGCATCGGAGATACGGTTCGTATCATGGAAACAAGGCCACAGAGCAAGAATAAGCGCTGGAGGCTCGTTGAAATCATCGAAAAAGCGAAGTAAGAAATGCTACAGCAGGAATCCCGACTGAACGTCGCCGACAACAGCGGAGCAAAAAGGCTCCTCGTGATCCGTGTGCTGGGTGGAACCAAGCGCAGGTATGCCAGGGTAGGTGACCGTATCATCTGCTCCGTCAAATCTGCTGACCCCAATGGCAACGTGAAAAAGGGCGACGTAGTGCGCGCCGTTGTTGTACGCACTCGTAAGGAGTTGCGTCGCCGCGACGGTTCATATATCAGATTTGACGACAATGCTGCCGTCCTGATAAATGGCGAAGGCGAACCCCGTGGAACGCGTATCTTTGGCCCCGTGGCCAGGGAGCTGCGCGAGAAAAACTATATGAAGATCGTTTCGTTGGCACCTGAGGTGCTGTAAATTGACTTTGATTATGTCTAGGAGAAAATTCAACGAGCGCCCAAAGCTGCACATCAAGAAGGGAGACGAGGTCAGAGTCCTCTCCGGTCGCGAAAGAGGTAAGTCTGGTCGGGTTCTCAAAATCGAGCACAAGCGCGACAAGCGCACCGATGAAGTTCAAAGCCGCGCGATTGTCGAAGGCTTGAACATGGTCACCAAGCACAAGAAGCCCGACCAAAAGAACCCACAAGGTTCCATTGTCGAGACCGAAGCTGGTATCCATATTTCCAACCTCATGTTGATTGATCCTAAGACCAACAAGGTCACACGTATCGGTCGCAAGAAAACCGAAGACGGTTGGGTCAGAGTAAGCAAGAAAACGGGAGAAATTATTAAGTAACATGGCTTACGAAACAAGATTAGCGAAAGAGTATAAGTCTCGGATAGTACCTGCGCTCATGGCTCAGTTTGGCTATGACTCCGTCATGCAGGTGCCTAAGGTGGAGAAGATCTGCCTCTCCAGGGGCTTGGGCGATGCGATCTCCGACAAGAAAGTCCTGGAATACGCCGCCAATGAATTTGGTTTGATCTCCGGTCAAAAGCCAGTGATCACCAAGTCCAAGAAAGACGTCTCCAACTTCAAACTTCGCCAAGGCATGTCCATCGGTTGCCGAGTGACAATGCGCCGCGAGCGGATGTATGAGTTCTTGGACCGTTTGATCAACGTGGCCATGCCCCGTATCCGTGATTTCCGTGGTGTATCGCCCAAGTCGTTTGACGGCCGTGGCAACTACAACTTCGGTGTCAAGGAGCAGATCATCTTTCCTGAGATCGACGTCGACAAAGTCGACAAGATTTCCGGAATGGACATCACGATCGTGACAAGTGCACGCACCGATGAAGAAGCATTTGCATTGTTGAAAGAGTTTGGTATGCCATTCCAAGGCGTCAAAAAAGCATAAGTTATGTCGAAGAAATCCATTATCGCCCGGCAGCGAAAAAGAGAGAAGATGGTCGCCAAGTACGCCGACAAGCGTAAGGCCCTCAAGCAAGCCGGTGATTGGTCGGCGCTGTCATTGTTGCCACGCGACTCATCCCCAGTAAGGTTGAAAAACCGCTGCCTCCTGACAGGACGCCCAAAGGCCTACATTCGCAAATTTGGCCTCTCACGTATTAAATTCAGGGAACTCGCCCTTGCGGGTAGGATTCCTGGAGTAACTAAAGCTAGCTGGTAAGAAGATATGTCAACAGATTCGATTGCAGATTACCTGACCAGAGTCAGGAACGCTATCGGGGCCGGCCATCGCGTAGTCGATATCCCGGCCTCCAACATCAAAAAAGCCATCACCAAGGTGCTTTTTGAAAAGGGCTATATCTCCCGCTACAAATTTGTGGAGGAAGGTCCCCAAGGATTCATCAAGATCGCATTGAAATACGATACGATCTCCAAGCAGTCGGCCATCGCCGGACTTACAAGGATCAGCAAGCCTGGTCTGCGCAAGTACTCGGGTGTCGAGAATATGCCCAAGGTCATCAATGGGATGGGTATCGCCATCATCTCTACTTCCAAAGGTGTCATGACCGACAAGGAAGCAAGGGATCTGAACATCGGTGGTGAAGTTTTGTGTTACGTTTATTGAGCAAGTATCATGTCAAGGATAGGTAGAAAACCAATTGACGTTCCCAAAGGTGTAAGCATCTCTGTCGATGCCAACAACCTGGTGACCGTAAAAGGCCCGAAGGGTCAGCTCCAGCAGCGCTTGGATCCGGACATCACCATTGAGGAAAAAGACGGCAAAGTCACCGTCAGCCGCCCTACAGATCAAATCAGGCACAGGGCCATGCACGGCCTGTACCGTACCTTGATCGGCAACATGGTCACCGGTGTAAACGAAGGCTTCACCCGTGAACTGGAATTGATCGGTGTCGGTTACAAAGCAGAGGCGATTGGCCAGGCTTTGGAACTCAACTTGGGCTATTCTCACTTGATGATGGTCGTGCTTCCGAAAGAAATTTCTGTCGCTACCGAAACCAAAAAAGGATCCAACCCTAAGATTACCCTCAAGGGAATCGACAAGCAATTGATCGGTCACCTTGCAGCCAAGATTCGTTCACTCCGCGGTCCAGAGCCATACAAAGGCAAGGGTATCCGCTACGTGGGAGAAATCGTTCGCAGGAAAGCAGGAAAAGCAGCAGCTAAAAAGTAAGAAAATGACAGCCAGCGATAAAGCAGAGCGCAGAGCTCGCATCAAGAAGGGGATCCGCAAGAAAATTGCCGGAACGGCAGAGAGGCCACGTCTTTCTGTATTCCGTAGCAACAAAGAGATCTACGCCCAGGTGATCAATGACTTGGAAGCAGTGACATTGGTGGGTACCTCCAGCCGCGCCAAAGCGATCGGAGCTCAAACCGGCACCAAAACTGAGAAATCACGCTTGGTGGGTCTTGAAATTGCAAAATTGGCCAAGGAAAAGGGCATTGAGACCGTGGTCTTTGACCGCAACGGCTTCAAGTACCACGGTCGTTTGAAGGCACTCGCCGACGGCGCAAGAGAAGGCGGCTTAATCTTCTAATTACAACTCGGATGCAAAGCAACAAAAATAGAGTCAAGAACAGCGACGTCGATCTTACCGAAACGGTAGTCAAGATCGGTCGCGTGGCCAAGGTGGTTAAAGGTGGTCGCCGCTTCAGCTTCGCTGCCATCGTAGTGGTCGGAGACGGCAACGGTACCGTGGGTTACGGCCTCGGAAAAGCCAAGGAAGTCGTCGACGCAATCGCCAAAGGCATCGATGACGCCAAGAAAAATCTCGTAAAAGTTCCCATTACAAAAAATGGTACGGTTCCTCACCAAACTTTTACTAAATTTGGCGCCGCGAAAGTATTGTTGAAGCCTGCTGCTCCAGGTACTGGAGTGCTCGCAGGGGGTGCAATGCGCGCGGTGTTGGTGGCGGCTGGAGTCAAGGATGTGATCGGAAAATCCTTGGGTTCATCTAACCCGCACAACGTTGTAAAGGCCACAGTAGAAGCACTTTGCGCCATTCGTGATGCCTACGGGATTGCCCAGCAGCGCGGTGTGGATTTGGACAAGATTTTTAATGGTTAAGGAATATGACCCAGATTAAGGTAACACAAGTGAGAAGCACGATCAACAGGCCGGCTCGCCAAGTGAAAACGATGGCTGCCCTAGGTCTTGGTAAAATCGACCGTGTTGTCATTCACAATGCCACCCCCCAGATCATCGGGATGGTGAAGCAAGTGAGCCACATGGTAAAAGTTGAGGAGGCATAATCATGAAATTGCATACACTGAAACCCGCTGAGGGCGCCACGCGCGACAACAAGCGGATTGGTAGGGGACAAGGTTCTGGACGCGGTGGCACTGCGACAAAAGGGCACAAAGGTGCTCAGTCTCGCGCTGGCTACAACTACAGGGCTTGGTTTGAAGGTGGTCAAATGCCTTTGTACCGTCGTATCCCCAAGTTTGGTTTCACCAACAATAACCGGCAGGAGTACACTCCCTTGAACTTGGACATGGTTGCCGAATTTTTGAAGGCCAATCCAAACACCAAGGAAATTGATCATGCTTTTCTTAAATTGCATGGCTTTATTTCCAAAGGGAACGAGCTTATTAAAGTTTTGGGCCGTGGTGAGATCTCCAATGCTGTCACCATCAAACTGAACAAGTTCAGCAAGCAGGCCAAAGCAGCAATTGAAGCTGCTGGAGGAACCGCTATCCAAGTTTGACATGAAAGACTTCATCGATAAGATAAGGAACATTTTCCGGATTGAGGAGCTGAGGCAACGCATTATATATACGTTGCTTTTGCTTGCCGTTTTCCGGCTTGGCAGCTACGTGATCTTGCCAGGCATCAATGCCGAAAGATTGGCGGACGACATGGCACAAGGTGGTGGTGGAGGGATCCTCGACTTCATCAACTTGTTTGTAGGTGGCGCCTTTGCTCGTGGAGCAATCTTTGCCCTCGGCATCATGCCCTACATCTCGGCCTCGATCATCGTGCAATTGCTAGGTGCGGCGCTGCCCTCGATTCAAAAGCTTCAGAAGGAAGGCGATTCCGGTCAGAAGAAGATCAACCAGCTCACACGCTACCTCACGGTGTTGATCACCTTGGGTCAAGCAGGTGCTTTCTTGGCAAACTTGAAAGCCATGCACCCAGTGGCAGTCGACTTGTCAAGTCCGCTGGTATGGCTCACAGCCTTGTTGATCTTGACCTCTGGAACGGTGTTTCTTGTTTGGCTCGGTGAACGTATTACCGACAATGGTTTGGGCAACGGCACATCTTTGATCATCGCCATCGGCATCATCTCAGGTCTGCCACCAGCGCTCCTCAACGAGGGTCGTTCAAACGTGCCTTTGTTGTTCTTTGTCGAATTGATCGCATTGGGCTTGGCTACGATGGCTGTTGTGGCCATCACGCAAGCCACCCGCAAGATCCCGATCAACTACGCTCGTCGTGTCATGGGAAATCGCATGGCCGGTGGCATGACCAACAATGCCCGTCAGTACATCCCCTTGAAGATCAACTCTGCGGGTGTCATGCCGATCATCTTTGCACAATCCATCATGTTCATCCCCGCAACCGTAGCGTTGTGGTTCCCTGAAAGCGCCTTCTGGAGCTCGACAGGCGCAGTGTTCAACAATCCCAATGGCTGGGTCTACAACCTCTCCTTCGCGTTGTTGATCATCGTATTCACATATTTCTACACGGCGATCGTGATTAATCCCAATGACATTGCGGACAATCTCAAGAAGACCGGTGGTTTTATCCCAGGTGTGAAGCCTGGAAAGAAGACATCTGAATACATCGACAACATCCTTTCAAGGATCACGTTGCCTGGATCGATTGCCTTGGCCTTCGTAGCCATCTTTCCTTCCATTGCCAGTGGCATGGGTGTATCGCAGTCTTTCTCCCAATTCTTTGGGGGTACCAGTCTCCTCATCATGATCGGTGTGGTATTGGATACACTGCAACAAATTGAAAGCTACTTGTTGATGCGCCATTACGATGGTCTCATGAAGTCGAGTAGCCGCACACGTAAAACTCAAGGCGCCACGGGCGTATCTGCTTAAAATATGGCAGCCGGACAGGTTATCATCCGTACAGAGGAAGAAATTGACCTCATCCGTGAAAGTTCTTTGTTAGTAGGGAAAACGCTTGGCGAAGTCTCCAAGCTCGTGGCACCCGGTGCCAACACCCTGAAGCTCGATCAGATTGCAGAGGCATTTATCCGAGACAATGGCGGCATCCCCGCTTTTAAGGATTATCCTAGCAATTCCGACGCTGGTCCGTACCCATTCTCCCTTTGCATTTCGGTGAATGAGGAAGTGGTGCACGGCATGCCCAACAAGAACAAGTTTCTGAAAGAGGGCGACATCGTGGCGATCGACTGTGGGGTGTTGAAAAATGGCTATTTTGGCGATTGCGCTTATACCTTCAAAATAGGTGAAGTCAGTCCTAAGAAGAGCCGATTGCTCAAGGTGACAAGGGAATCTCTTTACCTCGGTCTCGAAAAGGCCGTCGAAGGTGGTTGGTTGGGAGACATTTCGCAAGCCATTCAAGGCCATGTAGAAACCCATGGGTACTCAGTGGTAAGGGAAATGGTCGGTCATGGGATCGGCACGGAACTTCACGCTGCACCGGAGATTCCCAATTATGGGCGTCGGAAAACGGGTTTGAGGCTACAGTCTGGGATGGTGTTTGCGATCGAGCCTATGGTGAATCTTGGCAAACGTCGGATTAAGACATTGGATGATGGCTGGACAATCACCACTTCCGACGGAATGCCGTCGGCGCACTTTGAACACACCATTGTGGTGAGGGCTGGTAAGTGTGAAATCCTGTCGAGCCACGATTTTATTTTGAATCAATAGTTGAATTATGGCGAAACAGTCATCACTGAAGGTTGACGGTACGATACTTGAAGCCCTTCCCAATGCGACCTTCAGGGTTGAGTTGGAAAACGGGCACGAGCTTTTGGCTCACATTAGTGGGAAGATGAGGATGCACTACATCAAAATTCTCCCAGGTGACCGCGTCTCTCTCGAAATGTCACCCTACGATTTGTCTAAAGGAAGAATTACATATCGGTATAAATAAGATTAGACCATGAAGGTTAGAGCATCAGTAAAGAAGCGGTCCGTCGACTGCAAGATCATCCGGCGGAAAGGCCGCCTTTACGTGATCAACAAGAAGAATCCACGTTTTAAGCAAAGGCAAGGATAATTATGGCAAGGATAGCTGGCGTAGATTTGCCCAAAAACAAAAGGGGCGTTATTGGCTTGACCTACATCTTTGGGATCGGAACAACTTCCGCCCACAAGATTCTGGACTTGGCGAATATTGATCACGATAAGAGGGTCAGAGATTGGAACGACGACGACGTGGTGGAGATCCGCCGCCTGATCGGCGAAATGTTCAAAGTGGAAGGCGCATTGCGTGCTGAAGTGCAGATGAACATCAAGCGATTGATGGACATCGGGTGCTATCGCGGGCTTCGCCATCGCAAAGGACTGCCGGCACGCGGACAGCGTACCCGCACCAATGCACGTACCCGCAAAGGAAGGAAGAAGACTGTGGCTGGAAAGAAGAAGGCAGCAGCAAAGAAATAATTAGAGAATTAAGATTCGCATTCAGCAATGGCAAAAACGAAAAGAGTAAAGAAGAGCAAAGTCGATGCAGTGGGCGTCGTGCACATCACCTCTTCTTTCAACAAC
>JANMIM010000181.1:0-11394 GCA_031375795.1 Bacteroidota bacterium | reverse complement strand
AAAGACTCCCGACCATTTAGCCGAATTGAAGAAATGGGGAATTCACATTCTCTTCAAAAAAGCAATGGATGGCTCGTTCATTATATGAAGCATTACCATTCGATTTCTTTGCCAAGGTGGTTTGGCACATTGCTTTTTCTGCTGCCGATGTACATGATCTCCCAGACACCGGCACTCCATTGGGCAAAGATGGCCCAAGACAACAATTTGGACCTTTCCTGCTACGACGTCGCCATTGACCCCGCAGGTTTTGTGTACACGACGGGGAGGTTTGGAGGCACCGTGGATTTTGACCCCGGGGCCGGGGTCTTCAACATCACGTCGGCGGGTGCATTTGATGCCTATATCCAGAAGCTCGATACCAGTGGCAACTTTGTCTGGGCCAAGACGCTCAGGGGTGGGAGTGATGCAGAGGGCATCTCGCTCGGACTCGACAATGCTGGAAACGTATTTGTAGCCGGGTACTTTGATGGCGTAGTGGACCTTGATCCCAATGCTGGAGTCGTAAACGTCGCGGCGGCAGGGCTTTCGGACCTCTTTGTGCTCAAGCTCAACTCGGCTGGCAACTATCTATGGGGCAAGCGCACGGGAAGTGCATCCTGCCTCATGATGCCCTTTGGCCTCACCGTGGATGCTACGGGGAATGTGTACACCACGGGAAGCTTCACAGCCACCACCGATTTCAACCCTGGGGCGGGGGCGGCCACGCACAACACGGTCGGCAGCTACGATGTATTTCTGCAGAAGCTCGATGCGGCAGGAAATTATGTCATGTCCAAGACCTTTGGTGGCACCAACACCGATGCGCCTTTGGAAATCAGCCTGGATGCCGCAGGAAACATCTTGATTTCCGGGGTGTTCAAAAGCGCGAGCATGGATTTTGATCCAGGTGCCGGCGTTTTTACAATGGGCAGCACCGGGCCGCAAAGCTATTTTGTGGAGAAGCTCAATGCAGCGGGCAATTTTGTGTCTGCCTTCAAGCTCGGCAGCCCCACATCTTTTCTCTCGGGCTCATCGGTCTTTGATGTGACCGGAAATGTGGTCAGCATCGGCAGTTTTGACGCCACCATCGACATGGATCCGGGAGCTGGGGTCCTCAACTTCACTCCCACGGCCTCCTATGACGGCTTCATCCAAAAGGTCAATTCGGCAAATGTCTTGCAATGGGCTAGGCAAATGACCAGTACAAGCCTGCTCCTGCTGGAGCGGGTGGCCACTGATCCTTCAGGGAACATATACGTGGCGGGGTATTTTGATGGCACGGTCGATTTGGATCCCGGTGTCGGGGTCGTATCGTATACGACCGCAAATAGCAATACCATGATCGTCAAGCTCGATGCTTCAGGCAACTTTGTCTGGGCCGCCGTACAGGAAGGTACGGACTATACCTTGATCCAAGGCCTGGCATTGGACCAGGTGCAAAATGTCTATGCGGGGGGGTATTGGTTTGGAACGACGGATTTTGATCCCCGGGCGACCGTGTTTACGATGACCTCGCCACCCGTCCCGACCCCTCAGTTTGTTTTCAAGCTGCGGCAGGGCGTGGTGATCCTGCCTGAGGCAGCGGTGGCCCTTACGGGGACGGCCCTGCCCTTGCGGGCAGAGCTTGCATGGCAGGGTGCGACCGCGTCTGCGGTTCATCATTTTGAGATTGAACGCAGCGTGGATGGAAGTCGCTTCGAACCCAAGGGGGACGTGCGTGCTGCAGACAGGATGGACTATGTGTTTACTGACCATGGCGTGTCGCCAGGAGTGCATTATTGGTATCGGCTCAAGCAGGTGGATTGGGATGGAAACAGCTCGCATTCCGAGACCATCGAGCTCACGATCCCCGATTCGGGAGCAACCATGGGTTTCTCCCCCAATCCGGCAACTGAGAGCATCACCATTTGGGCGACTGAGGCGATCGGGACCCTCCAGATTTTGAATGCAATGGGCCAGGTGGTCAAGACCGTAGCTGGAGGCGAGGCGCAATTGCTCACGGTAGGCCTGCACGACTTGCCGGCCGGATTGTATTGGATCCAACCCAGTATCGGTCACGACGCCATGCGTTTGATGGTGGAATGAGATTCTGCCTAGCGTCCATGCACCATCCGAATGCCTTTACGGTAGGCGCGCCACCAAGCCTTCGGGCAGTCGCTTCAAAATCTGGTAGATGATTTTCCATTTCCATCCAGGGACGGTCACAAACCGACGTCCTGCATTCACCGACGCCTTCGCGATGAAACTCGGCTCGAGCATGAGCGACTCCGTGAGTTGCAGGCCCGCGGTCATCTTGCTGCGGATGTATCCCGCGACGATCACATTCACCCGCACCCCGCGCGCGCTCAAGTGCTGACGTAGCCCAGCCAGATAGGTCGTGAAAGCCGCCTTGGTGCTGCCATAGATGAAATTGCTCTTGCGCCCACGCACCCCCGAGAGCGACGACAACCCGATGATCTGCTCCAACCCGGTGTGGGAGGCATCGCTCACGACGATGTTCAGGATCGAGACCGCACCGGCATAGTGAACCTTCATCATCTGAAAAGTCCCATCCCAGTCGACAAGCGCATCCTCATTTTGCCTCAAGAAACCCGCTGCATACACGATGATCTCTGGCTTCACCAGCAATCCCCTCCAAAAATCGGCATGCGTCTCAAACGCCGCTGCATCAAAATGGCGAATGTCCACGTGGTCCAGGGGCAACTGATTCGTAGCAACAAAATCCCGCAACTGATCGAGGCTACGCGAGGCTGCGATCACGTGGTCACCGCGCTCGACATAGATTTTGAGCATTTCCTTGGCGACATCTGAGTTGGCGCCGAGGATCAAGACTGTTTTGAAGGGTGCCATAGATGAAGGCTTGATGCCTTGTCTCACTTCAAGATCTCGTCCACCGTGCCCTGTGTCACAGAGTGGTAATTGGGTCGTGCCTTGGCGTAGATGGCTTGGGCCCTGGCTTTTCCTTCCTCGGTCTCGGCCATCAACTTGTAGAGCGGCTTCACAAACTTGCGGCGGCCCACATGCATGAGGAAATTTTCCAAGGCGTCGTAGCCTGCGGTGTATTTCTGGCGGATGACAGGCTCAAACCAAATGCCCAAAATCTCGGAATTCCCAGATTTTGTAAAGCCAAATGCCTGGTCCAGCTCCGCCATCTTGGCGATCGAGATGTCCTGTGGCAGGCTGCGGATGAACCGCAGCCACTCGTGCGTCGTCCATTCCTTGGTGTTGAGGCTGGCGGGAGCTGCGCCGCCGACCCACCGCTTCACCTGGGCGTCGACCGCATCAAAGCGCTCGCTCGTCGGTGCGGGGTAAGCCTCGGGAATCCCCGGCTTGTAGATCCATTCGTCGAGTTGGATGGCGTCGGCGAGGGCTTGGTCGCCCTTGATCAGGTCTTGCTTGATTTTGGTGATGAAGCCCTCGGTGGTCATGGTGCCGAATGCATTGTCATTGAAATAGGCTTTCAAGAAGGCATCCCAGCGCTCGCGGCCTACCTCGCCCTCGATCGTGCGCAGCAAGGCAAATCCCTTTTCATAGGCAATGTCGGTCATGCCGTCGTCGGGGTCACGGCCATCCAAGGCCAGCTTGAGCTTGGTGTCTGGGTTTTCGGGTCCGAGGTCCTTGACGGTCTCGAGCAGGTCGTCGTAGCCCAGCACCATGAGCATGTCGGCATACGGCTTGCCATACAGCTTCTCCATGATGCGGTTTTCAAAGTAGACCGTGAAGCCTTCGTTGAGCCAGAAGTCGTTCCAGGTGGCGTTGGTGACCAGGTTGCCAGACCAGCTGTGGGCGAGCTCGTGGGCCACGAGTGAGGTCAGGGAGCGGTCGCCGGCCAGGATGGTCGGCGTGGCAAATGTGAGGCGCGGATTTTCCATGCCGCCAAAGGGGAAGCTTGGTGGCAGTACGATCAGGTCATAGCGTTCCCAGCGGTAGGCGCCATACAATTCCTCGGCAGCCACCAGCATCTTTTCCATGTCGGCAAATTCATACACGGCCTTCTCGAGCTGCGCGGGCTCGGCATACACGCCCGTGCGTGCACCCACGGTCTTGAACCGCAAGTCGCCCACGGCCAGTGCCATGAGGTAGGCGGGGATGGGTTGTTTCATCTCGAAGTGGTAAATCCCGGTTTCGTTGCGCTCGGTGGGATTGGTGGCGCTCATCACGGCCATGAGTTCCTTGGGAACCTGCACGGTGGCATTGTAGGTAAATCGCATGCCGGGTCCGTCTTGGCAGGGGAGCCAAGTACGGGCCAGGATGGCCTGGCTCTGCGTGAACAGGAACGGTTGCTGCTTGCCGGCGGTCTGCTGCGGATTGAGCCATTGCAGGGCCGCCGCGCCATGTTTGGTGGCATATTCGATCGAGACCGTCTTTGTGCCTGGCTTCAATTGGACCTCGAGCGCACGGCCCAGGATCGGATCTTTCTCGCCGATGTTGTAGGCGATGCTCGTGTCCTCGGGGCTCGAGACATTGATGATGTCGAGGTTGCGCGTGTCAAAGATCACGTGGCCGACCGCCGTCTTTTGGTCGATCGTGTAGGTCGCCGTGCCGGTGATTTTCTTCTGCTCAAAATCCACCGCAATGTTCAAGTCCAGGTGGGTTGCCTGTGCCTCGCCGGGCTTGGCGTAGCTGTGTGGGTCATTGACCAGTAGTTGATTCATTTGATCCATCGATGTATTTCCGTTGGGAGCTTTGTTCACACCATCTTTTTCACAGGCCACGAGGCACAATGCCAGGACCGCGATGCCCAGGGCTGCCGCTACGAGCTTGCGAGAGGGATGCAATACTTGTTGTCTCATTCTTGATAGGAGATTGGATCCAAAGATAGGAAAATCCCCCGCGCACGGAGTAAATCGGGGCAAAGGAAAGATCAGCAATGCATTACCCGGCGGATGCGTCTTCTTCAAACTTCACCCTGCGGTAGATGTCGGCGAGCTTGATCTGAATGTTCAGAGACTGCAATGTCATCACCGCATCGAGTCCGGCAAAGCTGTGCAGCGTCCAAAGGCCATCCTCCCGTTTGTAGAAGACATCGATTTGCGGTTCAGACTGCGCGATCAAGACATATTCGACAAAGGTGGAGATCTGCTTGTAGCGATGAAATTTCTTGCCGCGGTCAAACGATTCCGTGCTTTCTGCGAGGACCTCGAAGATTACTTTGGGGTTGGTGTATGAATTTCCTTCGTCATCGAGGGTAGGCTTGCCATTCGAAATGGATATTTCTGGGTAGAAATACGTGGGAGGGTCGTTGATCTTGATTTTCAGCCCACCACCAAATACCTCATGGACGTTCCCGTCGATCTTATTTGCAAGGGCATGCAGACAATCTCCCGTAATTCTATTCTGATCTAGCGTGTGGCTCGTCAAAGGAAGCGTTTTGCCGTTGTAGAACTCGCTTTTGTATTCGGCAATTGCTTCGGTGACCAGGTATTTCGCCACCGTATCCACATCCCTCGTTGCTGGCCCTCCCATATTCCAAAAATAGCAAAAAACGCGATTGCTTCTAAACATCGTAAGATGTTTTCTGCTGTGACCAGACGCTTCTCGGCAAGCGCATTCCCCGATCAATTCTTCTGATTCATGATTCACAGAGGCTGATGACTGGATTACTTTTTATTGGATTTCAACCAGTTACCGCCAACCATATTGGATTGTATTTTGGGTTGATTTAATTTCGCGGAGTCCAATCCAAAGCCAAGGTCTATGGGAATGTATAGCTCGTCTGAGAAAAAGCCAATGCAGCGCAAGCCTGCTTCACAGGAAAGTCCCGCCCTCGGGAAATCTGCTCCACCGCCAGCATTTGAATTGACCGCCGAGGCCGATCCCCAAAAGCCAGTGCAATTGCAGGAGGCACCCGCCGCAAAGGAAGCCGAGCCGGAGGTGCAAAAAGAGGCAACCCCAGAAGTGGAGGCCCAGGAGCCCGAAAAGGAATTGTCTGAAGCGGATCGTTTGCGCGATGCTGTGGCGGCAAAAGCCACTGAGTGGAACGGCAAGGAGTTCATGACGCAGCAGGAAATCGAAGATATCAGGGTGAGCTCGGGCCTCAAGAATTACACCACTTGCCTCGAGTTTGCGGGCAAGATGATGCGCGACGGCGACAAGCAACTCTACGGCAAGGATCAAAAGAAGGCCACCGCGACCACCAAGGAATTTACCCAGACCAAGGCCGACTGGGAATCGGCCGTCGGTGCCAGGATTCAAGCCGAGGGCTTCGGGAAATCGGTGGAGTTATTTGCGAAGGCCATCGTGCGGATCGAAAAGGACAAGGCGAAGTTTCAAGCAGAAATCCTGAAGCTCCGCCTACCACGAGCAGAAGGCGAAAATGAAATGTTGTACAAGCAGCGCCTCATCCGGGCCGACTCGCTCGAAAAACACACGGTCACGGCACTCGATGCTGTCATCCGCACATTGAAGGGGCAGCGCGACAAATGGCAGGGCAGGTCAGACAAAAGCAACGAGAAGGCTGAGATGATCGATGCCAACAACACGGCCATGATCAAGGCCGAAGACGGCATGACCAACGGCCGCCCCAAGCCAGGCGAATTCATCATCCTCGCGCAGGCATCGGGCGGCGCGAAATATGGCGTGAAAAAGGAAACCCAGGTACAACTTGCTGGTGGCGCTTTCAAACACATCGCGGTCTTCATGGAGGTACTCAAGGAAGACGATGGCAGCGGCTTTGAACTGTGGCGCACGATCGACGGCGGCGGCACCGATGGCAAAGAAACCTTGCTCCGCGTTCGCCTCAAGGACCGCATGATTTTCCCCGGCCAACCCGGCGCCAAAATGCCCGAGGTAGGCTCGGCCTCTGGTTCGCAACTCGCCGGCTGGATGAGCATGGACGAGATCGTGAACAAGCGCGATGCTAAAATGGCCGCAGGAAAGAAGTGATTTGACGGCCATTCCGCTTTGAATTTCCGGGAAGTCTATTTCTGTTTCCCGAAGGTAGTGCGCAATTTCAGCGTCACGGAAGCCTCGCCGATCTCTAAACCGGCAAAATAGTGAGCCAATGGGCGCTGCTGAAAAGGGTTTTGCCAAACGACCTTCTTACTGGAATGTGGATGGGCTGCAAAAGCGCTCAAAAAGCGAATTTCTTCAGTTGCCAGACCATCCCATTGCATTGAAAGGATGCAGTTTCGGTCGCCTTCAGCAAGCACTTGTTGTTGCATTGCTGGTGAAATTTCTTCGATCAGGTCGAGGACATCGTTCCACACCTGTGATAGGCTGGGTTTCTCATCGAAGGAAGAAATTGCTTTTTTGAGGGTTGCCAGCTTGCTTTTCACCTGCCAAGTACGAACCTCCTCGACCAGGCGTTCGATCCCAGACAATTCCAGCGGCGCCAAATCGGGCATGGACAAAACCGAATAGGCCTGGCTAAGCAAGCGGTAGGAAAACCGAAGGAGCTTTTCGCCTTCAATGACAAGCGCCTTGGCAAATGGAAGGAGCGGCGTATGAATAGGCTCATGATACGCGCCAAGCCAAATTTTCAAGACTTGATGGCGAGAGCGCGAGATGCTGGGAGGGGTTTCATCGTCATACCGCTCCAATTCGGTTTCTCGATGACCCAATAGCAAATCCGTGACGCCCCGCAGCCAGTCGATTTCACAATAGAACTCCCTGGAGGAAAAGTAGAGAACTTTCGGGTGATCGGACCCATACGCATCGTAACCTCCATTCCAAGGTTCACCATCGACAGAAATCGCGAGTAGACCTTGCACTTCCATCCTTCCGTGCCGAAGGAGATAGGGTTGATGAAATGCAAATAGGCGTTCGATATCTGCAGTTTCCAAAGGGGATTCTGCATCTGCCCGTGGAGGCAAATCACTGTCTCCTACGACGACACGGAAATGGATTTCAAGGCTTTTGCCTTCGGCATTCATTAGGAAATGCACGCTTACCGCGACAACTTCTTATACCGAATCCTCGTCGGCCCCGTGTCTCCCAAGCGCTTCTTCTTGTCCTCCTCATACTCCGAGAAGGAACCTTCATAGAAGAAAATCCTGGAATCGCCTTCGAAAGCCAAGATATGCGTACAGACCCTGTCCAGAAACCACCTGTCGTGAGAGATGATCACTGCGCAGCCTGCAAAGTTGTCGATCGCCTCCTCCAATGCCCGCAACGTGTTCACGTCGAGGTCGTTGGTCGGCTCATCGAGCAGCAGCACGTTGGCGCCCGAGCGCAGGATGCGGGCGAGGTGCAAGCGGTTGCGCTCACCGCCTGAGAGCTGCTTTACTTTTTTGCTCTGGTCGGTGCCTGCAAAGTTGAAGCGGCTCACGTAGGCGCGGCCATTCATCTCCTTGTTGCCGAGGATGATGATGTCGTTGCCGCCGGTGATGGCATCGTAGACGCTGGCTTCCATGTCCAGGTCGTCGTGCTCTTGGTCCACATAGGCGAGTTTCACCGTTTCGCCGACCTCAAACTTGCCAGAGTCTGGCTTTTCCTTGCCGGTGATCATCCTGAAGAGCGTGGTCTTACCCGCGCCGTTGGGGCCGATGATGCCGACGATGGCTCCTTTGGGCAGGATGAACTCCATGTTCTCATAAAGCAGCTTGTCGCCAAATGCCTTGGCGACACCATGGGCCTCGATCACCTTGTCGCCCAGGCGGGGACCCGGCGGGATGTAAATCTCGAGATCCTGTTCGCGTTGGTTGCCGTCCTCGGAGACCATTTTCTCGTAGGCCGTGATACGGGCCTTGCCTTTGGCATGGCGGGCTTTGGGCGCCATCTTGATCCACTCGAGCTCGCGCTCCAGGGTCTTGTTGCGCTTGCTTTCCTGCTTTTGCTCTTGGTCGAGCTTCTTTTGCTTTTGCTCCAGCCACGAGGTGTAGTTGCCTTTCCAAGGAATGCCGTGGCCGCGGTCGAGCTCCAGGATCCACTCCGCGACGTTGTCGAGGAAGTAACGGTCGTGGGTGATGGCGATGACGGTGCCGGCATAGTTTTGCAGGTGTTGCTCGAGCCACTGCACCGACTCGGCGTCGAGGTGGTTGGTGGGCTCGTCGAGCAGCAGCACGTCGGGTTTCTGGATCAGGAGGCGGCAGAGGGCCACGCGGCGTTTTTCACCGCCAGAGAGCGTGCCGACTTTTTGGTCTGAGGGCGGGCAGCGCAAGGCGGCCATGGCGACCTCGAGGTGGCTGTCGAGGTTCCAGGCATCTGCGGCCTCGATCTTGTCTTGCACTGCGGCTTGGCGGTTGATGAGCTTGTCCATGGCCTCGGCGCTCATCTCCTCCATGAACTTCATGTTGATGTCCTCATACTCCTGCAAGAGGGCTGCGACCTCGGCGGCGCCTTCGCGCACGATCTCGATCGCCGTCTTGTCTGGATCCAACTCGGGATGCTGCTCCAGCATGCCCACCGAGTAGCCTGGGGAAAATGCGAGATCACCTTGGAAATCGGTGTCTTTGCCTGCGATGATGCGCAACAAGGTCGACTTGCCCTGCCCGTTCATACCGATCACGCCGATCTTGGCGCCCAAGTAGAAGCCCAGCGAGATGTCGCGTATCACCTGCTTGTTGGGAGGGTAGACCTTGCTCACCCTCGACATTGAAAAAATGATCTGCCGATCGCTCATGCGTACAATATTTATTGTTCAAAGATAGGTCTTCACAATTGAAATTTGAAAAGGGATGGGCGGAAAATGGTAGGCCGGTGGTCCAAATTTATGCCGACCCCGTTTCCAGCAGTCACAAGGGTCATCCACAGCCGATTCCTGTGCATTGGGGATCATGGTTCCAAATGGCAATTGCTCCCCATAAAGGGTTAAATTCGGTGCTTGAGGCTTGATTTTGCATTCCGCATTGCCCAGTTTCCAATATTCATTGCTATCTTTTGCATGAATTTGCCTGCTGCTCAATAATGCAATTTTCGAAGTGAGACGATTCTGGATCCTACCATGCATGTTGGTGATGCTGCTATTGCTGGCAGCAGGGGGATCTTATGCCCAAAAGGTCCAATTCAGCGGCGTGGTCAAGGATTCGGTGACCGGTGAGATCTTGCCCCTGGTCGCTGTGGTGCTGGACGGCACCACCCATGGTGTCAACACCAACCTCGACGGGGAATTTCTGTTTCTCGTGCCCAAGGGCAAGTACAAGCTGCTGGTGCGCGCCTCGGGTTTCAAGCAATATTCAGACAGCATCGAGATCACGGGCGAGACCTTGGGGTACCAGATATCGGTGCAGCCGCTCAGCATGTCGCTCGAGGAGATCACCATCACCTCCAAGGCCGTGAACCCCGCCCACCGCATCATTCGCAATGCCATCGCCAACCGCCGCCGCAACCGATTCGACAAGATCGAAGCCTACGAGTATGAGGCCTACAACAAGCTCGTGCTCACCATGGACAATGTCACCGACGTCTTCCTCAACTCCAAGCTTGTGCGGGGTGTCGGGAGGCAGGTGCAGGAAATCCTGGGCGACTCGGCACACAACGATTCCAGCAAATACAAGATCGCCGGCTTTGTCTCGGAGAGCGTGAGCAAATTCTACTACCTGAGGCCGGATCAAAAGAAGGAGGAAATCCTCGCCGTGCAGACATCGGGCGTGAAGGGGTCGGAGTACAACCTGCTAAGCTCGATGTTTTTGCAGCTCGACATGTATGACAACAATGTCGTGGTGGTGGACCGCACCTTTTTGAGTCCCGTCGCCGACGGTGCCTTTGTGGACTATGATTACCAGCTCATCAGTTTTGAGAGCTTTGGGCAGGATACGCTCTATGGCATATCGGTGATTCCCAAGCGGCCTTTTGACCCGGTGTTCAAGGGCACGGTCTACATCGACAACAAGGACTGGGCGATCAACCGACTCGACTTGGTGCTCAACGACAACCCCAACATCAATTTTGTGGAGGACATCCGCATTCGGCAGGAGTACTCCAAGATCGACACGTTTTGGGTGCCGACCTTGCTGGACGTGGAGGTCGATTTTCAAAACAGTGTTCTCAAGCGCAAGGGCGGCAATGGCGTGGGCGTGATCG
Source organism: Bacteroidota bacterium (assembly GCA_031375795.1). Taxonomy (GTDB): domain Bacteria; phylum Bacteroidota; class Bacteroidia; order J057; family JADKCL01; genus JADKCL01. The sequence goes on along the minus strand of JANMIM010000181.1, from coordinate 450 downwards.
GGCGCAGCAGCTCACACTTGTATAACTATGTGATCAATCAGCCCAAGCCCCCCAAGTTTTACCAGCAGGAACTCATGGAGGTGATGCAGGATGCAGAGTCCAAGGACAGCACCTATTGGGCCGAGATGCGCAAGTCGCCCCTCGACAAAAGCGAGCAGCTCGGCTTTGCCTTGGTAGACAGCCTCAAGTCGCGCGGCGTCCTCGACTTCTACATCGAGGCCGTGCAACTCATCGGCTGGGGCACCTACAAGCGCCCCAAGTGGGAGATCGGCCCCTACTTTTATGTCGTGAGCTTCAACCAAGCAGAGGGCCTGCGCTCGCGGCTTGGCTTCTACACCCGGCCCGATTTCAGCAAGCACTTCTACTTCGGAGGTCACGTGGCCTACGGCTTTGGCGATCACAAACTGAAGTACCAAGTCGAGGGCCGCTACCGCATCATTCGCAAGCCCA
>JANMIM010000244.1:0-2279 GCA_031375795.1 Bacteroidota bacterium | reverse complement strand
TCGTGATGCTACCTGTCCCGGCAGCACTGAGGTTCACGGTCACAGGCTGGCAGAGGGCCGTCGGTGGCGTATTGTCCGTGACCGTCACAGTGAACGAACATGAAGCCGTGTTGCCACTGGCATCGGTTGCCACAAACGTATTGTTGGTGGTGCCGACAGGGAAAGTGCTGCCTGGCAATTGACCTGCGGTCTGTGCGACGGTGACGCCGGGGCAGTTGTCTGTGACCCCCACCGATGTCAGGGCCAAGGTGCCACGAACGATATGGTCGGTGCCGCCTAGCAAGGTCGTGACGCCCGTTGTGGTCATGAGCGCCACGTTGGCGGTCGTGTTGAAGACCGTGAAATTGGAGCCGCCAACGGAGATCGCTCCGCTTACCTCGTTGGTGTTATAGCCCGAGGTGGGGATGTTGGTCACCACCAAGGTGCTAGGATTGATGCTTTCAAACACACGGTTGGGGAAGGCACCTGTGCCGGACCAGTGATAGAGCAAGCCATCGGTTGGATTGAAGGCGATTGCTTCCCCATTGTTTCCGTTGCCAAGTGTCGTCGAGGCGATCAAGCCTCCTGTGCCGACATTCAAGCTGTGGAGACATTCTGTGCAGTTGGGATCCCCATCGCCCGTCACGGCATAGAGGGTACCATTGCTGTGAAAGGTCATCGAGGAATAACGGAAGCCCGTAATGCCAACCAAGGTGGCGACACCCGTGTTGAGATTCAGGACGGCGAGTGCACGGTTGTTATTGCCCGAGACAGACAGCATCGCATAAAACAATCCCGAAACTGGGTGGCGCTGCAAGCCAAATGCCCCGGTGACGGTGAACCCTGCCATGGTGATGGGCGTGCTGCCGATCGTGGCAAATGTAGTCGGGTTGATGCGGCGCAGCAAGTTGTTGGAATTGCTCACCGTATAGGTCACCGATGGCGTGCCATAGGTCACGACCGCTCCGCAAAGTCCGTTGTCATTGTTGACACTCACGTTTGCGGGGCACACGATCGATGGAGGTGTGGCGTCGATGACTGTGACGGTAAAGGAACAAGTGGTCGTCTGACCGTTGTTGCTCACACTATAACTATTGGTGGTCGTGCCTACAGGGAAGGTCCCGCCGCTGGCAAGGCCCGCAGTTTGCGTGGTCACGGAGCCAGGGCAGTTGTCGGTGCCCACAGGCGTCGTGTAGGTCACCACAGCACCGCAGATCAATGCTGCGGAGTTCACGCTGATGTTGGCTGGGCAACTGATGGCAGGTGGCGTCACGTCGGTCACCGTGACGGTGAACGAGCAAGTCGTCGTCTGTGCATTGTTGCTTACACTAAACGTATTCGTGGTCGTGCCGACCGGGAATGCCGTGCCGCTGGCTTGACCTGCGGTCTGCGTGGTCGTTGCGCCGGGGCAGTTGTCGGTGCCGAGAGGTGTGGTGTAGCTCACCACCGCGCTGCACAAGCCTGCGTCGTTGTTCACGCTGATGTTGGCAGGGCAGCTGATGGCAGGGGCCTCGTTGTCGGTGACGGTGACTGTGAAGGAGCAGGTGCTGCTGCCTCCTACTGCGGTCACGCTATATGTATTGGTGGTCGTGCCGACGGCGAATGCCGTGCCGCTGGCTTGGCCTGCGGTCTGCGTGGTCGATGCGCCTGGGCAGTTGTCGGTGCCGACAGGTGCGGTGTAGCTCACGACTGCGCTGCACAAGCCTGCGTCACTGTTCACGCTCACGTTGGCGGGGCAGCTGATGGCAGGCGCCTCGTTGTCGGTGACGGTGACCGTGAAGGAGCAGGTGCTGCTGCCTCCTACTGCGGTCACGCTAAAGGTATTGGTCGTCACGCCGACTGGGTAGGTCGCGCCGGAGGCAAGGCCTGCGGTCTGCGTGGTCACAGCACCTGCACAGTTGTCCGTTCCGACGGGGGCCGTGTAGGTCGCCGTGCCGGAGCAGTTGCCGGGGGTGTTGTTCACGCTCACGTTGGCAGGGCAAGTGATCGTGGGTGGTGTGACGTCATTGACGGTCACATTGAAAGTACAGGTCGCAAGATTACTGCCGCCGTCGGTGGCAGTCGCAGTGACCGTGGTTGTGCCGAGCGCGAAGGTGCTGCCCGAAGCCGGGGAGTAAGCGATCGTCGTGCCAGGGCAGTTGTCTGTTGCGGTGGCCGAGTAGGTCGCGATTGCCGAGCAAGAGGCTCCTGCGTTCAGGACCTGGTTGGCTGGGCAGCTCACAACCGGTGGGGTGGCATCCGTGACTACAAGGTTGAAGGTGCAATTGGCTACGTTGCCGTTGACGTCCGTGGCCGTGAGG
>JANMIM010000243.1:0-4860 GCA_031375795.1 Bacteroidota bacterium | reverse complement strand
GTGGCGTTGATCGTGATCGAACCCGTGCTTGCGCCGTTGCAAAGCACGTTCACCACTGCGGGTGTGCCTGTGATCGCGGCAGGCTGGTTCACGATGATGTTGTTGATCGTGACCGTACAGAGGTTGGCGTCACGGATGGTGACGGTGTATGTGCCCGCCGCCAGGCCGGGGAATACGTTCGACACCTGGAAGGGGCCACCGTTCAAGCTGTATTGGTAGGGACCGACGCCGCCAGCGGTGGCGTTTATCGTGATCGAACCTGTGCTTGCGCCATTGCAAAGCACGTTCACCACCACCGGTGTGCCCGTGATCGCAGCAGGCTGGTTCACGATGATGTTGTTGATGGTCACGATGCAATTGTTTGCATCGCGTATCCTCACCGAATACGTGCCAGCCGTAAGCCCGGCAAACACGTTGGAGGCGCCAAATGGTCCGGCGCCGAGGCTGTATTGGTAAGGGCCTACGCCTCCCGAGGTGGGGTTGATCGTGATCGAGCCGGTGTTGCCGCCATTGCAAAGCACGTTTACCACCACCGGTGTACCCGTGATCAAAGCGGGCTGCGTCACGATGACGGTGTCTACCGCTGAGCAACCATCAAAAACATTGACAGCCGTCACCGCATAGGAGCCGGCACAAAGTCCAGCAATGTTGTCTGGCCCTGCGACTCCATTTTGTGTGCGGATGGTCACGTTGCCAGCGAGGTTGACCCACGTATAATTCCAAGGTCCAGTCGGGCCTTGGCCAGTCGCAGTCGCGGTCCCTGTGCAAGCACTGTTGCAAAGCACGTTGGTGTTGACCGTAAGCGGCTGTGGGCAGCAAGTGGTCTGGGCACTCAAGAAAATATCGGGGTCATTCTGGCAGGCGATGCTTCCCCAAGATCCTGCTTCACCATCGGCCAAGGTATTGAAACTGATGCTCAGGTCAGTACTGAACCCCGGAGACCCACAAGCCTTGGGCGTCACACGAATGCAAAACACCCAATCGCCGATGCCTGCCGAACCCGTCTGGCAGTTGTCCCCAAAGTTATTTCCTGGGTTGCCATCGTTGTTTCGGTCAAAATAGAAGCCATTTCCCCACACCGCGCCGGTAGCTGTACTGGTACATCCGCCAGGATACCAACCCCAAGTGCCCACCGATCCGTCACAGCTGGACGCAGGCGGTGTGGCGACGATACTTGCCAAATTCCATCCAGCCCCAAATGTAACCTCTACACCCAGTAGCCAGTTGACGGCTTGCTGCGTCCATCCCGTCACCCTGAAGCAAAAATCCACCACAGTCCCCGCTTGATAAAATCCGTTGGTCGGCAAGGGGCTCACGGTCATCGTATGGCTCACCAAACACGGAGCGCAATTGTTGTCATTGCTCAGCGTCATCTGGAAATTGCCGCGGTCATTCACGTTGTTGCCAGAGATCTGGATCAGGTAGGTGCCAGGCACCAAGCCCGTAAATTGCGTAGTGAGCGAACCTGCCACGCCCGTCGCGCAGCCCAAACCGACCAATGAGCCACAGGCCCCTTGCCACAATGCAAAATTGGGCTGGTTGATGCCGCCTGTAATGTTCACGTTGAGTTCCGATCCTGTGATGGTCACCTGGTACCAAACGTCGGATGCTGGAGAAGAAGTACTGGCATTGCCTACCTGGCAACCTGTCATCGAGACATAGGGGCTACCGGGAGTGGCGGCAAGGTTGGTCGTATTGGTGACCTGGGTGGCGCCGATACCGCGGGTCGGGATAGGTCCAGCCGTGCAGCTTTGCGGGGCCGGCAATGCGCCCAGATTCGTGGCTGTGGCACAGTCGTCATTGACCGGCTGGGCCAATGCCAGGGTGCACAGACTCAACAAGAGCGCAAAGACGAGAGATATTTTGGGGAATCGCATTCGGAAGGAAGGTTGAAGGTGGGTCAACGCTTGTAAACGGCCTGCGCCGACTCGTAAATGATCCCGCTGGGATGGATATCAAAGCGACGACTGGGATCCAATGGCGTATCGTCATCCATGGCCAAGCCACTGTTAACCGGACAAGACATGTTTTGAAGCTCGTCGGCAGAATACAACTGCACTTCAGCCCCGTTCGTAAAGTTCAGGCTGCGACGGAGTGTCTTCAAGCGGTAGCCATCCAGCGATGCAGAACCCATGGCTTGATCAATTTGCGCCTGTGTATAGCCTCCTGGGTTGAGGATCAAATACGAGCAATTGGACTGCCCAAAAGCCTGTTGACCCAAGCAAAAAAATCCTAGGAGCAAGATCAGGTTCACGAATTTCATACGTCGCATTTCCGGAATATTTTACAGCAAATCGCCACTTCAGCGATTTAAAAAGCATTAATCTATGCAAGATAGCGAATTAATTCATCTGGACAAAACTTCTCAAAGGGCGCTTTATTTCGCAAAAACACACCGCAAAACCGAGTCACGGCCTACTCGATTGGGCACATCGGCGATCGTTCCCGATCCTCAGCCCTTGCAGATGCATCGACCAGCCGCACAGTGGCGCCCCGACAACCCTCCATGGCTTACAAAAGGTCCTGATGAATAATACATTGCGACGGGAAGCCGAATTGGCACTTCCAGGCGCATTCCTGGAAGCACACAATGCACAAGGGCCGCCTCTCTCGAGGCGGCCCTTGGCAAATTTCAGGACAACAATCGCTACCGATTATTGACGCATGATCCGAGCCGTGAGGTTGTTCACGTTGATCAAGTAGATACCGGAAGCCACGCTGGTCAGATCCAGTTTGATGCTGGCGGTGCCATCGGCGATCGTCACTTCACGCTTGAAGATGACCTTGCCATAGAGGTCGGTCACCGTCATCGGATAGGTGTTGTCTGCGCTGCAGCTTTGGCAAGAGATTTCGACGTCCATCATACCCGAGGTTGGGTTTGGATAGGCGTTGATCGACAATGCTGGGCCTTCGTTGGCTTCTGCCTCGTCGCCTGCATTGGGATCTTCGGTCTTGCTGTTGCAGTTGTTGCGGCGCTCGACACGCACACGGAAGGTACAAGTGCGGGTGTTGCCACAGCCATCGCTGGCAGTTGCAGTCACGTTGGTGTTGCCGATTGCGAACAATGAGCCAGAGGCCTTGGTCGTCGAGATCGTCGGGACACTGCAGTTGTCAGTAGCCGTGACCGTGTACGTCACGGTGCGGCCCACGTTGTTGCTGTTTGGCACACATACTGTGATGTTGGATGGGCAGTTGATGTTGGGCCTTGTGTTGTCGGTGACCGTGATGGTCTGCGACTGTGACAAAGCGTTACCAAATGCGTCAGTTGCAGTCCAAGTGCGCACGATGCTGTAGCAGCCTGCGCCGCTTCCAGGGACGATCACTTGGTTGTAGGTCACCGTTGGGCAAGGGCCGCACAAGCTGGTGGCATAGACGCCGCAGCTGTTGTTCACGCAGTAGCTGGGGCAATTGCCGCCGCTTCCTGAACCAGAGCCGCCACTTCCTGAACCAGAGCCGCCGCTTCCCGAACCAGAGCCGCCAGTACCGCAAGGCACGACGATGCCGTTGTAGCCGTGGTAGTCACCAGATCCGCTACCGCTACCGCTGCCTGCTGCTGCATAGTTGCAACCAGCGACACCGGAGCCAGAACCGTGCGAGCCAGAACCTGAGCCGCTTGAGCCCGAGCCTGAGCCGGAGCTGTGTGAGCCTGAGCCTGAGCCTGAGCTGTGTGAGCCTGAACCTGAGCCAGAACCTGAGCCAGCGCCACCGTTACCTGGGGCTGGGCATGCTACGATGGCAGGAGGTGCGGGCACGTTGTCGCAAGATGCAGAGGTATTGCATGGCACGCCCCAGAGGGTGAGGATGCCAGCGCCGCCATTGACATGAACCGTGAAGCTACAGGCAGATGTGTTGCCATTCACGTCGGTTGCCACTGCGTTCACAGTGGTAGTACCGGTGTAGAACACGCTGCCGGAAGCAGGAGTCGACACCACAGAGGAACCGCAAGCATCAGTCGAGCTCACTGCAAAAGATACGGTGGTTTGGCACTGGCCAGAAGGAGCAGTCACAGTGATGTTGGCAGGGCAAGTGATCACTGGTGCGACGAGGTCCCTCACGGTCACAGTGGCCGTGCAAGTGCTGCTGTTGCCGATGAAACCAAAAGTGTCAAACACGGTCAGCGTGACGGTGTTGGCACCGACGTTGGCACATGTGAAGCTCGTTGGGTTCAAGGAAATCGAGCGGATGCTGCAATTGTCGCTGCTGCCGTTGTTCACTTGCGCAGCAGTCACAGAGGCATTGCCGCTGTTGTCCAGGTTCACAGTCACATTCTGGCAAAGGGCGATCGGAGCCTCGAGGTCGTTCACGCTCACACCAAAGGTGCAAGAAGTGCTGTTTCCTGAAGGATCGGTTGCTGTAGCCGTCACGTTGGTGAATCCAGGAGCGAATACGCTGCCGCTGGCAGGGCTGTAGGTGATGCCGCTCACGGAGCAGTTGTCACCGGCAGTGGCTGCAAAAGTCACGACTGCAGAGCAGAGACCTGGGTCATTGCTCACGCTCATGCTGGCTGGGCAGGTGATCGATGGTGCAGTGTTGTCGCTCACGGTGACCGTGAAGGAGCAAGCTGCTGCATTGCCGGAGCCGTCGGTGGCGGTTGCAGTCACCGTGGTGTTACCCAAGGCGAATGTGCTGCCGCTGGCTGGGCTGTAGCTGATGCCGCTCACAGAGCAGTTGTCGGTCGCGCTGGCGCTGTAGCTCACCACGGCTGAGCACACACCGGCGTCGTTGTTCACGCTGATGTCGGCTGGGCAGGTGATGACAGGCGCAGTGTTGTCGCTCACCGTGACGGTGAAGGAGCAAGCTGCGGCATTGCCAGAAGCGTCGGTGGCGGTTGCAGTCACCGTGGTGTTACCCAAGGCGAAT
>JANMIM010000226.1:0-7886 GCA_031375795.1 Bacteroidota bacterium | reverse complement strand
CGACGGACTACTGAACATTTGCCTCTGGCGTGCGTGTCGATTTTCGGTCGTCGGAGGCAAATCGTCGATCGTCCCGCGGCCGGAGGCCGCGGACTCACCTCTGTGGTCTCGAGTCCGAGGCCTCTGGCCGACGGACTACAGAACATTTGCCTCTGGCGCGCGTGTCGATTTTCGGTCGCCGGAGGCAAATCGTCGATCGTCCTGCGGCCGGAGGCCGCGGACTCAGTGAGATGTTCTCATCCATTCTTCCCAAACCTGCAACACCTCCGGCATATTCTCCCGCCCAAATCCAATCCTGCAAAAACCCGGTCCGTAGCCAAACATTTCCGAAGGCAGCAACATAATCCCTGCCTCGGCCACGAGCCGCTCGGCGTAGGCCAAGGTGCCCTCTGATGCGTTCAAGCGCACAAATGCCGTCGAGCCAGCAACGGGCGGCACAAAGCCGACCCGATCGGCATGTCGCGCTGCAAAGGCCGTGAAAATTTCGGTATTGCGCGCAATCTTCTTATTGTTGATGGCTGTAAAATGATCGGCATGCTGCAAGGCGATGGTCGCCAGGAAATCGCTTGGCGCGCTGTTGCAAATCGACAAATAATCCTTGAAAGCCTCCACTTTGCGCAAAACCTCGGTGTCGCGGCTCGCCAACCAACCGATGCGCAAGCCGGCCATCCCGAAGGTCTTGGCCATGCCCCAAAGCGAAATCGCCTTGTCGTACACATCGCAGGCCGCTGGAATCTGCTCGCCCTCCGAACGCAATAACCCACGGTACATTTCGTCGGAAAACAAATAGATTCCTCTACGCCGCGCAATATCCACGATGCGTGCCCAATCCCCAGCGCGGGGCAAATAGCCGGTCGGATTGTGCGGGAAATTCACGACGATCAGTTTCGTTTTTGCGGTCACCAAGCCAGCCAAACGCTCAGGATCGTAGCGCCAATCCACTTGATTTTCAGGCTCCCACCAAACCAATTTGGAACCCAGGCTCCCCGCGACTTCATAAAGGGACTGGTACATCGGCGCCATGCAGATCACCTCGTCGCCTGCCTCCAACAGCACATTCATCAACACAAAATTCAATTCTCCGGGCGATGCCACGAGGATATTGTCGACGGCCATTGTTGCATATTGCGCTGCGATGGCGCGGCGCAAGGCGAGGCTGCCCCGCGTCTCGGTATAGCCGAGTTGCATTTGTTCCCATTGCGTCCGCTCTGCATCTGACGCAAACTGCAGGATGTCGCTCACCTTGTAGCCATCGCAATCCGAGCTGGAGAGCATGTATTTTGCACTGAATTCATATTGCGCAAAGTAGCGCTCGATCTGGAATTCTTGGATTTTCATGTGCGTCGGCGGACTCGATATCGAACAAAAAACGATTTATTGCTTGACGAATTTCCCTCTCAAGACCTGTCCTGAAGATTGTTTTCCAAGGCGATCAGATATATGCCCGCAGGATAGTTGGATACATCCAAGCGATGGTTGTCGTGGATGCTGATCGCTGAGATTTCCCGGCCTTTGGCGCTGTAGACCCTCAAGGTTGCCTTTCCGACATTTTCCACGGTCATCCGATCGGTGGCAGGATTGGGATAGCAGCGCACTATCTTGGGGGCAGATGCAGGTTGTACATTGACCATCAAAGGCAATGTTACGCGAAACGTGAAATAGGCGAAGGTCGAGTCGTCCACGCCGTAGCCTGCGAGGTAGCGTCCGTCGGCAGACATGCAATTGGCGCTGTAGATGCGGCTACTGCCCGTGGCGATGCCGAGGGAATCGTTGAGGTAGGTGTTCAGATTTTGCAAGCCCATCCATGGGGTCCAGATGAAGGGCAATTGCGGGTCCCAGGGGCCTAGGTTGAAGCGCCCCACGACGACCGAGCCGTCGGCATTGATGCCCGAGACATAGCCTTGCGCGCCCGGCGACAGCGTGCCCAAGTTGATCACGCCCGTCGCAGCGCTCCAAATCCAGGGCTCATTGCTGTTGGCGTAGTCTCCATGCCCGCCGATCCAATTGCCGTCGGCGGATATTGCGCTGCATTCCCCCAATTGGTTGTACTCATCGGTCGCGCTGCCTGTGGTGTCGAGCAGCAGGTATTCATTGGGGAAATAGCCGCCCGATGGATTTTTGCGCCAGACCGCCGATTTCCAGGGGCCATTGAAGTCTTGCCAGCCGACGACGACGCTGCCATCGTGGCTCACGGCATTGGCCCGCGCACTTGCCCAAATATTGGAATGCATGCTGCCCAGATCGACAAAACCCTCTGCCTGCGTCCATGCGGCCGCGTGGGTGTAGCCATGCCCGCCCGTGGTATCCGCCCATGCATTGCCCACGACCGTCTGCCCGTCGCCCGAGATGCAGAAACCCGCGCTCACGGTGCTGTCCACCGCAAAGCCCAGCGAACCCATCGGCGTCCAAATCCCACTCGCATGGTCGTAGCGCGACAATTCAGGCCCCATGAGGCCCATGCTCGTTCCAGAAATGAACGCGCCGTCGTCTGAAAATCGCGCCTGCCCACCGATGCCATTGCCGGGGGCAAGCCCGCCGATCACTTGCGTGGTATTGAGGTCGGCGTTCCACAACGACCATGGGCCCGCCCAGCCTTCGTAACCCACGACGATGCCTTGGTTGGAGACACCCGTGGTTTCAAAATAGGTGGGCTTGACGGTGAATTGGGCGAAAACGCTGCCGATCGGGTAAAGCAGGAGCAGCAACAAGAGGCAATGGAGTGCTTTCTTCATTGGGAGGTGTGGTGAGATGTGAGAAGTTTTGATGCCGCGAAGGTAAAAAGAATGGCTGAATTTGGGGCCGATTTCGACGTACCCTCACTAGCACAAAGGCGACTTGCAGGCAAGGAATCGCCCGTCCCAGCCTCATTTCGATCCACGACCGATTGTGGGTTTGCACTGCGGGTCCCGCAACACGCCTACCTCAATCCATCAAGATCTCGTCGCGGCCCAGATTCTCCACCAAATCGCTGTAGCGGGAGGTCACCTTTCCGGCTTTCTCCAGCTCATACCGCCGCCCCGTGAACTTCCCTTTTGCATCAAAACTGAGCCAAACGGTCTCCTTCTGATCGCCTTGGATGAACTCAGCGACCATGTCGCCGAGGGGCTTGCCCTTGGCATATTCGCCATAGCAGGTGATTTTGAGCTTGCCGAGCTCCTGATCATCCCATGTACTCACCCAAAACCGTCCGTCCATTTCCTGCACGCCATCGGGGCTGCGCTTGAACTGGTAGAAGCCCGAGTAGCCGTTGGGGCTGTTTTCGATGGCTTTGATTTCCAAGGACTGCGCCGTTTCATGGCTGGACCAGTTGGTGATCGGGGCAATGATGCGTCCGGCTTTTTCAGACTCGGTCACCATCGTCTCCACGCCGACTTCGGTCGCGAGCGCGCTATCGTGGTGCCGCCCGACAAATAGCCAACCGATGGCCTCGGGGTCGATGGACTTGACTTTGAGCCAATCTCCGGTGTAGGATTTTCCTTTTGTCATCAGTGTTGTGTTTTCACCTTGGCGCTCGCCGCCAAAGAAGAGGATGGTGTTTTGGGGCAATACGGTCACTTGTGCTGAATGGATGTCGGGCTCCTTGTGCAGCGCCAGGGCATCTTCCCGGGTGAGCCACAGACTTTTGAGGGGCATGAAGTCGGTGGTGGCGGCGGATGGATTTTCATCGTTTACTGGGACATCGGCGGCCATGCCGGTGGTGCTGTCGCCGGGAATCGCCGCTGGCAGGCTCGTGGTAGCCGGGGCACAGGCCTGGATCAGTGCGATGAACACCGCCAAGGCGATCGGGAGTGCCTTCCCGATTTTTGGGAAGGATGCCTTGGGCCAAAGGACTTTGCCGCCTAGAACAGCTGAGTTCCACTGGCTCACAAGCCGACGTGACGATGACCTCATTTTCCTGGTCGTCTTTGCACTTCCTCGGCCTTCCAGTATTTTGACCTGCGCTGGGCCATTTGACCAACGTGGCTGCGCTCCACTTTCTTGAATCGAGCAATCTTCTTGGACTGTATTCATGAATGCTTTTTTCCTCATCGGTTGTCCCAGCGCCTGCCTGCTGCACCTACGTCGTAGTGAATGAAGGTCGAGTAGATGCCCAAGCCGCCATCCTTCATCTTGCCTTCCTTGATGAGCGCGAGCACCTTGTCACGCAATTGCACCGAGGTGTAATTGGGCGAGGAGATGTCGATCGCCATGCCAAACTGGTGGTTGCTGGAGGTCTCCGAGCCGTCCAATGTCGCATTGAATGCAGGGGAACGGAAGCCTGTGTTCACATGGAGTCCCTTGTCCACGCTGTCTGCGAGGGCATTCACGTTGGTGATGAGGGTCTTCATGTTGGTGTAGAATTGCTCTGGGAGGTACATGCCGTCTGATGACTGCGTGAGCTTGGTAGGATTGTCAAAGCGGGCGTGGGTGAATTTGGGCGCGTTGGCGTCCTGGTCCATCTCTGCCTTGGTGTTTGCAAATGCGCCATTGGGGGTGGCATTCATCTTCTTGAGCGTCTCGCCCGTGGCACCGATCTGCCCATCAAAGCCGAGGCCCGTACCTTTTTGAAAGAGGTAAATGGCGCTGTTGGTGGCCTTGTCGCATGTGCCGGAGACCTTGGTGGGGATGCCGATCCTGGTCAGCAATCCTTGGATCTTGAGCACATCTTCCTTCTTGTTGTCACACTTCACGCCCACCGAGCCAGTGAGCACCACGGCTTCGCGACCTGCGACAGGCGTGTCGCCGACATTCGTCTTTGGCGAAGTGGGCTTGTCCAATGCCTTGCCGGGTTTGGTGCCGATGTTGAGCAGGCCCAGTGCCATGTCCAGCTCGTTGCCAAAGAGGTAGGTGTTGGAGAAGTCTCCCTTGATGTCGTCGACGACAGAGTGCTTGTACTTGGCTTGATAGGCAGCCATGAACTGGGCGATGAGGTTGTCGTCTTTCTTGAGGAGGCCAAGTGCAGCGTAGACCGCTTGCTCGTCGGTGCCTACGCCATCCATCGCTGCGTAGACCCTGGTGGCCAATGCGTCAAAATCCATGGCCGGCTTGGCTACGGTGGCGGCGCCCTTCTTGATAAATGTGGCCGAGGCCCACTTGCCTTGCCCGATGCGGTACCAACCGCCCTTTTCCTCATAGATGGTCACCTTTTCGCCCGATTTGAGCGGCTGACCTACTTTGTCAAAGTCCTTGCCGGGGCCGCTGCGCACAAACAATTCGCTGGCTGTGACCTCGCCACTTCCGATCGGCTTGCCCACGTCGGTCGTAGGCTTGGCGGTCGTGGTGGTCGTGGGCTTGGTGGTCGTCGTCGCCGGCTTGGTGGTTGTCGTCGCCGGCTTGGTGGTCGTCGGCGTTGTTGTCGTGGTGCCGGTGCTTGGGGTTGCCGCGACATTGCCGCTGAGGCCGATGTGCTCAGGCTTCATGAGCGGGCTGTCGGGCTTGGCGGTGTAGATCCAAGCGCCGCCGTTGACGTGTTCAGAATTTTCCCACCACTTGGAGCCGGTGCCATACTTGTAGTTGTCACTGCCCGCCTGCGAGGTAAGGGGCACGTCGGTCTTGTCGCCTACCTTTGCAGAGAGATGGGTCCCGCGCTCAGCCAAGACGACCGAGACGTGCCCGCTGCCTTCCTTGGCGGAGGCCGAGAGGATCACGATGTTGCCGTCGTTGGCACTTTTTTGTGCCTCATCCATGCTCGCTGCCTTTTTCCAGCCAAAGTAGGATCCGCAGCGATCGAGCCACCCATTGAGGGAATTGGCATTGACTTCCTTGACGGTTTTCCCATATTCCACCTTTTCCTCATAAGGCTTGCTTTGGTTCATGGCCTCGATGGCTTTTTTCTCGTAATCCTCATACCACCACAAACGGGGGATGTAGCCTCCCATGGCGGAGACCACGTCATAGGCATAGATGTTACAATAGGTCTGTTTATCCCATCTCTGTTCCTTCTCGTTCCAAGACTTGGTCTTGCCATACATCTCATGGTTCTCGGTGCTCCTGAATTCCCGGCCCATGGCATTCTTGCCTTCGATCGTGCTGGATTCCTGGTCGACGTTCAGGGCCTCGACGACGGCATATTGGTTGGCGATGAATAGCTTCTTGCGGTATTCCTCTGACTTTTTGGTGTCGACCTTGGCCTTGGCGTCCTCGATCATCTTGTAGACCTCGGCCTGTGTGATGTCCTTGCCAAACTCGGCCTTGAGTTCGATCACAAGCTTCTCGTCAAATGCCGTTGCATACTTGGTCTTCGTACCGTCAGTGCGCTCCCAACGGCTGGCTGTAAAGTCAGTGTCCTTGGTCTTGCTGGTGGTCTCCACCCTGCCCATTTTTTCGTCGGGGCGGGTGTTGGCGGGGGTCGTTGTGGCACCCGCGCCCTTGGGGGCAGATGTCGTGGACGTGAGGTTGAGGTAACCCAGTGCTTTCTCCAACTCGTCGCCAAAAACATAGGTGTTGGAGAAATCGCCCTTGATGTCGTCGACGACATCGGTACCATAGGTGTCTTTGTAGACCTTCCTGAATTGGCCGATGAGGGCATTGTCATTCTTGAGTTGGGCCAATGCGCCGTAAACGGCCTCTTCATCGGTTCCCACGCCATTCATCGCATTGTACACGATCTCTGCGAGGGTGGTCATCTGCGACTTTTCCTTGGGCTGCTGTGTATCTGTCGTAGCGACATTGCCGTCCATCGTGGGCCACGCGCCTCCCTTGCCGATGATGTACTTCTTGATGAAGGGTACCTGGGTGCTCATGTAGCCGACATAACTTGCCGACGCATAGGCCGCGCCATTCTCGTTCTTCATGTCCTTCAGCAGGGCATCCGAGTTCTTGGTGCTCAGGTAATCCTCTGCCATGAGGTCGTAGTACATGGACAATCCTTGCTCGGTGGATTCGATGTCCTTGACCCATGGAGCAGTGGAATTGTCGTATTCACCCACGTTCATGGGGTTGTTTTTGGAGGGAGAGGATCCCCTGGGGTTCACATTAAAATGGGTCTCCTCCTGTGCCTGTGCCAATGCAAAATCGAGGGGAATGACCTTGGTGATGTCCTTTTCATACTTCTGGTAGGTGCGCAGGGCGCTGTCGGCAAACATGGCTCCGGTCATGTCGGTCTTGCCTGTCCACTTCATGTTGGGCCGCGTGAGGTAGAGGTCGGCCCCCGCTGCGTAGTCCTTGAAGTATTGCTCCTCGACCTTGGTGAGCTTGGACTTGTCGATCTTCTCGACGTATTCCGACTTGAAGGTGGCAAAATTCCAAGATTTCTTGGGGTCGGCCTTCTTCATTTGAATGGCCGACTTCATTTGTACGCTGCCCCCCCCCTTGCCTGCACCACCGCCCGAGGCGACTTGTTGGCCACGTGCGGCCTGACTGCCCAGGGCGTCGGCTTCGGATTCCAGACTTTCTTGGTCATTGACCGCTACGCCGCCCACTTCTGCGGTGGGCTGCACGCGGCCTTCGCGCTGCTGCACGACGTGCGTGAGCTCGTGGCCCAGCAATTCCTGACCCGACTGACTTTCAGGGTTGTATTGGCCCGGGGCGAAGTGGATGTCGTTGCCTTGGGCATGTGCGAGGGCACCCATGTTGGCGCTTTCGCTGGAATTGGCATGGATGTTCACGTTGGAAAAATCTTGGCCAAACGCGTTCTCCATCTTGGCCTGCACGGCTTCGGGCATGCCCGAGCCACCCATGACCTTGCCGCCACCACCGCCTTCCATCTCCATGCTGCCCTCGCCACCCGCTTCAAGCCCTGGCTCAGACTTTTGCTGCACTGGCGGCTGTGCCGTCAAATTGAAGGCTGGAGGATTGATGGATTTCCCTTGTAGGGAATTTTCGTGGCTATCCGCAGTTTTAGCGGGCTCTTGATGGGTTTTCATACTACTTGGCAAATGAAAAAGTGGCGTAGACAAAGACGATTA
>JANMIM010000211.1:0-2730 GCA_031375795.1 Bacteroidota bacterium | reverse complement strand
CATGGTGCCCGATACCCTGGTGCTAGATGCCAAGATGATAGACAGTCAGCTCGGGATACTCAAGTTTGCCCGCGAACGGTTCAGTGCCGCCCAATTGGCGATCGTGGTCTTGAGCCTGCCAGAGGATGCCGTCGAACTTTCCAAGCACAAGCAATTGGGCTTGCGGTTCCTGCTGCGACCACTCCAGCTGTCGCGCTTGGCAGATGCCATCCTGAACCGCGAGCCACATCGTGAAAGCGCCGAACCGCTGAAATCGAGGTTCGCCTCGAGCATCGACAAAATCGCAGACTATTATCCACTCAGCATCTTGGTGGCAGAAGACAACCTCATCAACCAGGAGGTCGTGACAGGGATGCTTGAAATGATGGGCTACTCGGTCGACATTGCAAACCACGGGCTAGAAGCGGTGAATGCGGTGCGCGACAAGCGCTACGACCTCGTCTTGATGGACGTACAGATGCCCCACATGGACGGCATCGAAGCCACCCGCCACATCATTTCCGAATGGGGCAGCCAGCGGCCGCGCATCATCGCCATGACCGCCAACGTGATGCAAGGTGACCGCGAGAGTTACCTCGCATCGGGCATGGACGGCTATGTGAGCAAGCCGCTCATCCTCGACGAGGTGAAGTCCATGCTGGTCAATACAGCTGTGATGGTCGGCCTCCGCAAGGAAGCCGCCATGGCCAATGCCGTACCCAGCGCACAGAGCCTGGGCGCCGCCACGGAATCGCCTGCCCCCGACCCAAGCCCCGCCGGCAATGTCGTGACGCCCATCGAGGTGGCTACGCCCACCCCCAGCGAGGCCCCTCACGAATACCGCTACATCCAGCTCGATCAAATGATCGAATTGTCAGGCGGCGACCCGACCTTCATGAAACGGATCCTCGGGAGGATCGTGGACCGTCTGCCCGCTGCATTTGACGAACTCGATCAGTTGCTGCTCTCCAAGGACCACGAAGCGATCAGGGGCTTGGCACACAGCCTCAAATCCTCCTCGGGCTACGCGGGCTGCGAGGAGCTGAAGGAGGTCTTCCAAAAAATCGAAAGTCTCTCGGGCTCCAAAAGCGAGCTGCAACGGCTGCCGCCGCTCATCGCCGAGTCCAGGCAAATCGGGCTAGAGGTGGTCAAGGAGCTGAAAGATGCGATCTCGAAGTTGTAGGCACAGCTCTCCTGAGATCCCCCACAATTTGAGCGAATAAGGCATGGATCGCAGCCAATTGCATGGCTGGAAAATTCCGGGAGCATAGCTGCCGCGAGGGATTTGTGCCCGATAAATCATTTGCTTGGTGCCAGAACCACGATCCGTACAATATGAATGCTTGATCACGTGCGCCGCAGCGTACTATGATGGTTTGGGTGCACCGGGCGTTGGAAAGCTGCCCATCGCTGATCCCGCAAGGCGCGACGCCCCTGTGGGGCTCTGCGGCCGATCCAACAGCCCCGCAGGGGCGAGATAGCCATCACATTCGTTTCAAATCGCCTGCCTGACGGCTTGCAAAAAGCCATCAACCAACAGCCAAACCTCGTAAAATGCAGCCAACCAGTTTGCGTGACGCCCGTCGTGCCGATCCTGTGCAAATGTGTACCCAACGATGGGAAATCGGCGTTGAAGAACCTCCAAAAACAAAGGTTCATCGAGCAAGGATCAAGAATAAGGAGAGGAAAGATGATTGCGTCGGGAAATCAGAATTGGGCTTCGGAGACCGAATAGCCGGCAAAAATGCCCAAACCGCCTTGGATATTGCTGTACACCTGCGTTGGTTCGGCAAAAGGATTGTTGGCGTTGGCTTTTTGCTTTTGGTAGGAGGTCGCAAATTCAAAGTAGTCCCTTGAGAGCGTCAAAACCCGCACGCTCAACTGATACTGCGATCCCATGTAACTTGGATCCACGTAGATGGTAAACGTCTTGTGCTTGCCTTTGAACTTACCATTGCTGAAATAGACGCCATTGCTGGGTTGGTAATACACGCCCTCAGTATGCTGTCCCGAGGCGGAGACAAGGTACTCGGCAAGTGATTTCTCTGCTGAGAAAAACAGGATCTTGGCAGGTGCTTCCTCGGAACCCGGCTTATTCATCAACACTTCCAAGCCATAGTAGTTTTCTTCGTTGCCATTGTCATCGATCTCAAACTCCAACTTGCTCAAGGAAGTACCATTGACCGTGATCGACTCATCGACCAACTGTTGCACGGTCTTGAGGCGCACGGGCCTCGGCACCATCCCGACGGCATGCACCGTGGCAAGGCCGGGAAAGGTCACGTCGAGCCGATAAGGACGCCCGCTCTGGGCATGGGTGCCGATCGTCTTGTGGAAATAAAGCTTGGTCGGTGCCACGCTCGCAATCGGATTGCCTTGAAAATCCAAAGGAGCTGCCAGCAAGGAATCCAAGATGAAATCCCGGATCACCGCATCGTTTTCATACAAGGCCAATTCGGCATTTCGCAGGCTTTGGATCTGGTCCTTGTCGCCGGGACTTGCTGAAATACTGATCTCTACACGAATGAGGCTATCGTTGCAAATGAGGGAATTGACCACCAACCGGGGCGTCGCGCCGGGCAAGTCGTACTCCAAGTCCTTCTCGCATCCTAGGAATGCGAGGAGACCTGCAAACAACAGCATGGAAAGAAACCTCTTTTGCACATGCTAAATCTAATCAAAATTTTAATCCAAAATTCACCTCAGGTAAAATTGGCAACAGGCTCATGCGCCTCACCTTGATCTCTGGGG
>JANMIM010000180.1:0-3353 GCA_031375795.1 Bacteroidota bacterium | reverse complement strand
CACCAAGCCATAGGGGCTCCCCAACAGGACTGCGACCACGTCGCGGCCCGGCGTGTCCAGCTCCTTCATCAAAGCCTTGGTCCCCTCGCTGATGCCGAAATTCTTGGAGGCGCTCTTGCTCATGCCGTCGACAGCCACGATCACCGTGTTGTAGCTTGCGATCTGCGCCAGCACTTTTTCACGCGTGGCGCGGTCCGAGGCCACGGGCAGCGAGAAAAAATCCATCTTCGCGTAGGTCTTGAGCCGCTGCGAAAATTGGGAATTGGCACCCGTGCCGAGCTCGATGACGGCCATCTTGCGCCGTGCGAGGTTGCCAAACGGCAAAATATTGCGGTCGTTTTTCACGCAGGTGATCGCTTGCTGAAAAAGCTTCTTGCGCAGGGCAAATGCATTGGCGGTCATGAGCTCATTGGGGAGCACCGGCGCTGAGTAGCGGTTGGTGTGGAGGCCGCACCATTCCTTGGCGACGAGGATCTTGAGCACGCGCTTGTCGAGGTCGGCCTCGGTGACCTCGCCACGCAAGACGGCCTCTTTGATGAGGCGCTTGGCCTTGGCGACATTCCCCGAAAACAGCAGCACATCATTCCCTGCCAAAAACGCCTTCAAATCCGTCTCGCCTTCTCCCCAAAACTTTGCAACGCCCTGCATTCCCAAGGCATCTGTGAAGACCAAGCCCTTGAACCCCATCTCGTTGCGCAACAATTCTGTCACGATCTTGGGGGATAGCGTGCTCGCCAGGTTGGGGGTATTGTCGAGGGCGGGAATGTACAGGTGGGCGACCATGATGCTCGCCACGCCGCGCTCAAACAACTTCTTGTAGGGCCACAATTCCAAGCTGTCGAGCCGCTGACGGTTGTGGCCGATCACAGGCAGGTCGAGGTGCGAATCGGTGTCGGTGTCGCCGTGCCCGGGGAAGTGCTTTGCACAGCCGATGGTGCCGCTGTATTCCATGCCCTTGTACATGAACAGGCCCTTGATGAAGACATTTTCCCTGTCCTCGCCAAACGAACGGTCGTTGATCACAGGGTTGCGTGGATTGTTGTTGACGTCCACGACCGGGGCAAAATTCACGTGTACCCCTACCCTGCGGCATTCCTTGCCGACTTCCATGCCCATTTCGAAAATCGGCATCGAGTCACGGATCGCACCGAGGGTCATGTTTTTGGGAAACGAGATGGTGCTGTCCAGGCGCATTCCCAAACCCCACTCGCTGTCCTGGGCGATGAGCAGGGGAAACCGTGCGGCTTTTTGGAACCTGTTGATCAAGTTTACCTGACGCGCCGGGCCGCCTTGCATGAAAATGAGGCCGCCGATTTTTTCATCGCGCACCAGACGCTCGATTGCCGCCTCGTGGTCTGCCTCCTTGTTGGAGTAGGCCGCGACCATGAAGAGTTGGCCGATTTTCTCATCCAAACTCATGGAATCCAAGGCCGTCCGCGCCCAATCGCCCATCTTGACTACGGGGCTGCCGGGCTTGGTACCCGTGACCTTCACCACATCTCCAAACTTAGGCCTGTCGGCGGTGGGCAATGTTACTGACAGCAATGGCAAGATTGCGATTGCACCAAAGGCTACCATGAGCCGGGATTTCCACGTATTCCTCCACATAAGTTGCAAACGTAAGCAAAAGCAAGGGGCCGCAAATTGGGCTATTCACAAGATTGTACATTATAGTCTACGGTGCAGGTGGATGCGAGGTTGGCGTTTTTGGAAGAATCGTCTCGGCGAACAGGCTAATCCAACTTCGTCATTCTCAATAGCCTCCAACGATTGGCTGAAATGGCCATTGCGACCCATTCATGCTCCGAAACCTTTACGATTTCGCGTGGCGCCAAAATCGTGAATGGCTTCGCGGAATTGGCATGGATCATCTCAAAATTTCCGGCAGGCAGGCCCCAGGCATAGGTCGAGGCCTCGATCGGGGAGGCAGCATGACGCACGCGGCTGTAGTCGGTCGCCAAGGCATGCCAAGCGCCGTCGATGAGCAAGGGCCGCCAGGAAAACGATTCGTAATATTCCTCCCTGCCCATGTTTTGAAAACCGGTCATGCTGTGTTCAAGGAACTCGAGCGAGCCGTCAAACCGAAAGCAATGCAGCGTATTGTTGGCTTTGTTGCCTGGGGCTCGCGGCGTCAAGCCCGGGTCGACCTCGCCGCGCAGGTGCAGCACAAAACAATACCCCGTCTCCGAGCTCAACAGCGCGGAATGAAATCCCGTCCTGATTCCGACGGCCCCGCTGCGCATTTCCCTACGGATCAAGGCATCCCGCAACGCCGGGTCAAAAGGCTCCAAATGGAGATGCTCCAAGGAATCTGCGCCCGTGATCTTGCCCATGAACACGCCTGCCAAGCGCTGATCGGTCGATTGGTCGATGTACCAGCCCGAGGCGATCAGGTTTCCAGCCCGGTCGATCCCCAGCCGCGTCTCGACGGGCACCACCTTGCCACTCGTAAACTTGATCACGCGCAGTTCGGCATCGCCGACGGCGTAGTGCAGGATGCCGTAGGAAATCGTGCCCGGCCCCGACAGCGCATTGCCGTGCTGCACGGTCTGCGCGGTAAACAAAAGATGGTCCTCGTCCAAAATCAAGGCATCCTTGAGGAAGACGTCCAAATCAAACTGTTTGAAGGGGGAAAATGGGGGTCGCAAAATCTCCAGCTTCTTGTTGAGGATCATGCAGCAGAGGGATCGGTCGCTGCCGATGTCCTTGGGCAATCGCCTCCAAGCCAGCAAGATCGTGCTGCTGTCGGGGCTGTAGGCCACCCGTAAGGCCGGCTGATCGATGCCAATCGCCAATCCCGGCATGTCGGCCAGCTTCTCGCAGCGAAATCGGGTGGGTGAATGCGCGAAATCGGGACGGCAAAGCCGCAAGACGGGGATGCCGGTGACCGGTTCCTTGGCAAGATTGAGCACGGCGATGCCATCGGGTGCCACGAGCACCTCCAACACGTTTTTCAATTGGTCGGCATCACCAAAGCGCTTGATTTTCATCGTGTCTTGGGGTTCCATTCGCGCATCGAGGCGAATGATCTGCAGCCCCCGCTCGCCCTCGGACGCAAATTGCCAATAGTGGCCTGCGTTGCCCTTGAAGGCATAATAATTCCCGTCGCCGCCGCGCACGAGGCGCAGGAAACGCTCGTGCATGTGCTTTTTTTGCAGCGGCCCCTCCGTGACCGCAAGCTGGGTTTGCGCACGCAGCCCGCCCAAACCGAGCAGGAATGCCAGCCAAAAGCCAAGCATGAGGTATCGACGCAAGTGCATGCAGGGAAATTAGCAATTCTTGCCGAATTCACGCCTCGGGAGCGTTGCAAAACTGTACGAACATTTCGGCACCCGTTCGTCGGCCCTCCCCAA
>JANMIM010000166.1:0-2266 GCA_031375795.1 Bacteroidota bacterium | reverse complement strand
CAGGCACACAGCCTGCCGGTCGTGATCAAAGCCAGCGGCCTCGCCGCCGGCAAGGGCGTGCTCATTTGTGAAAACCACGAGGAGGCCGTGAGCGGCATCCGTGAAATGCTCATCGGCGAGGCCTTTGGCAGCGCCGGGCAGACGGTGGTCGTCGAGCAATTTCTCACCGGCATCGAGGTTTCGGTGTTTGTGCTCACAGATGGCAAGACTTGGCGCATTCTCCCCGAGGCCAAGGACTACAAACGCATCGGCGTCGGCGACACGGGCCTGAACACGGGCGGCATGGGCGCTGTCTCGCCTGTCCCATTTGTCGATGCCGCATTCATGGACCAGGTGCGGCGCCGCGTCGTGGAGCCGACAATCGCTGGCCTCGCGGCCGAGGGCATCGCCTACAACGGCTTCATCTTCCTAGGGCTCATCAGCGTGGCTGGCGAGCCTTACGTGATCGAATACAATGCGCGCATGGGCGACCCGGAGACCGAGGTTGTGTTTCCCCGCATCGCCAGCGACGTCGTCGCCCTCATGGCTGCGACGGCAAATGGCACGCTCTCCGAGGTGGAATTTGCCCTGCGACCAGAGGCTGCGGCCACGGTGTTTTTGGTGAGCGGAGGTTATCCCGGCAGCTATGCCAAGGGCAAGGTGATCACCGGTCTGGACCAAGTCCAGGGCTCGATGGTCTTCCACGCGGGTACCAAACAGCACGGCGAAGCCGTCGTCACAGATGGTGGGCGTGTATTGGCCGTGACTTCCTTGGGAGCAGATTTGCAGTCGGCGCTCAGGTTGTCCATGGAGAATGCCGCACGGATACACTTTGAGGGCGCCTATTTTCGCACCGACATTGGTTGGGAGTTTGAGGGCAAATGAAGCAAGCGTTGCCGATGAATTCCTTCCAAAATTGCCCTTAACTTCGCCGCGTGCAGATTCCACAGCTCACATTCTTGAGGTTCTTGGCGGCATTTGGGGTCGTGGTGTTTCACTTTGGCAACAAGACCGTGCCGTTTTCGCAGGCTTGGCTGCAGCCGCTCGTGCAACAGGCCGGGCTGGGGGTCGGCTTTTTCTTCACCCTCAGCGGATTTTTATTGGCTTGGGTCTACGCGCCACAGCCGCACATCGACCTCAAGCGCTATGCACAGGCGCGGTTTGCGCGCATCTACCCGCTCTACCTGCTCACTTTTTTGCTTGCGCTGGCCGCCATGATGATTTTCAGGGACAGCCGACCGCGCGGCATGTCCATCATCCTGCAATCCATCGGTTTGCAGGCCTGGGTGCCGGGCTATAGCCTCACGCTCAATTTCCCGGGATGGTCGGTGTCGGTGGAGTTGTTTTTTTACCTCGTGTTTCCATTGCTGCTCCATGCCCTGCGCAGGCAGCACTGGGCGGTCCTCGTCGGCACGGCCCTGGTGGCATCGGCGCTTGGCGTATTGGTCGTCTTGAAAATGGGCATTTGGACCGAAGGCATCATCCCCAATCCCAATTCCGACTTTGTGATGCGGTTTCCGCCTTGGCATTTGCACAGCTTCATCACGGGCATGGTCGGCGGCTTGCTCTACGGTCGTGGGCTGTTGCGGCTACCCACTACTTGGCTGCCTGGCACGCTATTTCTCTTGCTCACCGCTGGGATGATCTCGCTCGCGTATTTCCCCAATTGGATCATCGACCATGCCGGAAATGGCCTGCTTGCTCCCTTGTACCTGTGCATGATCCTGAGCCTTGCCCAAGACCGAGGTCCGCTCTCCAAGGCATTGGCATGGAAGCCCTTGCAATTTGCGGGGGAAATGAGCTATGCGGTGTACCTGCTGCAAGCGCCCGTGTACATCGCACTGGAGCCGCTCGCGCTGCGGGCGGGCGCGAGTGGCTTGCATGGGAAATGGTTGTTCATTTACCTCGCTGCCTTGCTAGCCTGTTCAGCGTTGATTTACCAGTTCTTCGAGCGGCCCATGCGCAATTGGTTGCGGCCGACATCCTGAAATCAATGCACCTTCTGAGGCTTTCGTTTTTGATCATGACCAATGTATTTTTCCAGAAATGACACCCTCCATTCCCTTCCAAGTCATCGACTCCCCCAGGTATGTTCATAGCACGTTGGTTGACCGAGGATGTTGTCAGCAGCAATACGACCTTGGCGGCTCGCCGGTCCAGCGAGCGGAACCAGCGTCCAATTCCCGGTGACGCCATCATGGACTTCTATCACATCACCGACCGCCCAGATGTTCGGGTCACTGGTGCGCAAGTGCTTGTCAACGCGAATGCCACCAAGTGTTCCGAT
>JANMIM010000158.1:0-2968 GCA_031375795.1 Bacteroidota bacterium | reverse complement strand
AGACGGAGCGGAGAAATCTTGCGCCTCACGATACACCTCCGTATGACCGTGTAGCTGATAAAGAATCGCTGAAAAGTGCCACCTATCCATATTGTGGTTAAGCAGGAAGTGCTACAAGAGGCGCTAGATTTCTCCGCTGCGTGGTCGGGTCGCTTCGCTCCCTCGACCACTTCGGTCGAAAAGACATGTTGTTTTTCCAAGCTACTGGCAAAGTTCCAGACAATCCAATTTTATTTTTTATGCTTTTCATACAGCGCATGATTCTGTCCATTGTACACATATTTTGCTTTGGGTCTGTGTGGATATTCGTTTGCCTTTCCAAATTCGTCAAAATAAAAGCTCATCATTGGATAACGATATTTTATTCTGCTGATCTCTTCACAATTCCCAAAAACGTCTGATAAAAAGTAGGTTTCGTTGTCCTTGAATTGAAGTATTCTGTAAGGTGCAGGACACCCATCTCCTCCATCTACCAAAAGCAAAAATAGATTATGCCAATCCAAGGTGTCTATTCGAGCAATGAAATTTTCAGGTTCCGCATAACAGAATATTTTTTGTAGGGTATCTTTTTTCCAAATCAATGAATACTGCTCTGTTCCGCGTCCGGGATGATAATTTACAAATAGCGTATCTGAACCGGTTGGATGGACAAGGGTAAAAAGGATGGTCGTATCATTCCATTGATCCGCGTAGTCCCTGGTTTCTTGCACCGTCTCGTTTTCATTCTCAGCCGTCATGCCTTGTGAATCACGCACTGCGGCTGCTTGGCCGCAGGTAAATGTCAGTATGAGGAATGCAATTGCAATGTGCCTTTTTTGGCGGTCGAAAAGTGAAGTTGCTGTCCAGCGTTGCATTGTCTTTTTACTTGGCATTTTGACTAATTATGGCATGAATCGAAGTCCTTTTCTTGAAAAGTGAACCAAAATAATCCGATCAACCACCAAGCCTTTTGGATCGTTGCTGCAATCGGAAGTCAATTCTTGATCAATTTGGTTGAAAATGACTTGCCGGATTCAACTTGTTGGATATTCAAAATGTAAATCCCGGGCTTCAAATCGACTTGAACATCGGCATTGAACAATACGTCCCGATAGACCAATTGTCCAAAGTAGTTGTAAATCGACACTTCTAGCAGCCCATC
This sequence comes from Bacteroidota bacterium, assembly GCA_031375795.1. Lineage (GTDB taxonomy): Bacteria > Bacteroidota > Bacteroidia > J057 > JADKCL01 > JADKCL01. Next base: position 1,827 of record JANMIM010000158.1, on the reverse strand, counting down.
AGCCCCTTCGATTTTGAATGAACTTCCAATCGGATTCGGATAGACCTTGATATTCAGACCCCAATCATGGTCATCAACACGCAGCGGAGAGGAGCAGGACGGAGCGATGGAGTCTGTCGTGTAGAAGCTTGCGCAATTGCTACAAAAAACGCTCTTGAAGAAGCAACTTGCCCTTTGCGCCCTGAATTTGCTGGAGGCGTTCCGAAAGATTCCATGCCCGCCCGTGGTATCGATGGTGATTTCAGAACAAATATTGTTCGCGATCAAGTCATCATGTATTGCCCTCGAGCCATTGAGGGCATAGTGCGCAAAGGAATTGTCGGAATCAATCTGCACCAATGTGTCGAGACCTCCATGAAACGCAACAGTGGGCAGCATCTCTGCAAGGTCAACTTCGCTCTCGACTACGCCGCCCCAATTGTTGAAGATGCCTTTGAATGAGTACGTATTCGGCAAATTATTGCCTGACGTGTAAAGATTCCCCAGCTCAGTACTCGTCGCAGTTGTGTTGTACAGCAAGGATATACTGTCAAGTTCAGATTGGTCGGCATATACCATCCCTAGCGCCAGCAATGAGCCTGCGCTTTGTCCGCCCACAAACAACCAACTTGTATCTACTCTCACGGCATTTGCATTGTTGACGATATATCTCATCGCAGCATTTCCATCCTGAATGGCCCTGTACCTCGCTTTGTACTGACCGTATTCAGAAAAGTCATGCCCCAGCCGGTAATTTGCCGAGGCACATACAAAACCTCTCAAGGCCAAGTGAACACATAAGTCTTGAATGTCTCCAGATTGTTTGTCGCCCGACGAAAATCCACCACCATGAAACAACATGATGAATGGACGCTTGGGAGACAAATCAATGCCAAGGTTGGGGTAATAAAGATCCATCAGCAATGTGTCAGGATTGCCCAAATAGTCCTGGGCAATGCCATATTGGATATTTGCGGCAATGGTAATATCGGTTGAGTCAAAGAATTGTGCCTCGGTGTATCTAGTGTCGCTGCTGCAATACTGCCCATTGGCCTTTCCGATGAGTATGAACAACAATGCTGCGAGGATCAAAAATCTATTCATCATATCGTTTTTATCAACGGCCCATCATTGGTGCAAAAAAGAGCCCCTTTTGCTGCAAAGTTAAACGATATGCTTGGAAATGCCACAAATCCTTCGCTTGCCGATCCAAAATCGAGGTGCGATCGAAGTTTTGGCCGAAGGTACCATTCAGTGGCGATGCTTGCGGATTGCAGGATTCAGAAAGATCGACGCCAAAAAGATCAAGCCATGGGGTTGGGAATAGGACCCATGGGCTTGGGCTGTAGGCCCGGAGATCAACGTGCAGTGCTTATCGCTTGAAGATCCTTCCTGTGAAGAATGCCTTGTTGTGGCAACCAAGACCGCACAGAATCCGTTCGGCAAGCCTTGGAGGTCGATCATGTGGCAAAGTGATGAATTTCGGTGTCTTCATAATGTCGTTCTTGTTGTCGTCTTGGATCGTTCTTGATCGTAAGTCACGGGTCAAGCTGGTTTTCATCACGCGCCAAACACGAAGACCTCATCACCAAGGTGGACTTGCCGCAGTTATTTTTCGATGTCCGAATACTTATTGTAAATCGCTCTATATCCAAAAACGCGTCCAATAGGCCCTACAACATGCATGAGGAATTTTTGTAGTCCTTGTGGAATATTGGCAAGATAACTTTTGCTGTCCAAGTATCTTAAGGTCACCAATTCTTGAATTATTCCTGCTTTTCCCTTTGGCATTTTCCCATCAATGGTCAGTCCAATAATATTTTCCAATAGGTAGTCAAAATCCAATGC
>JANMIM010000169.1:0-1715 GCA_031375795.1 Bacteroidota bacterium | reverse complement strand
CGCCTGCAACCGCACCTGCGCTTGCAGGCGTGACAGCCACCAATGAAGCCTTGACCAGCAGCGACAAAATCACCTTGGGAGGCCATTTTGGCCCCGAAGACATCATCTTTGATGCCGCTGGCAACCTCTATTGCGGCGTCCACGATGCTGCCGATGACTTCAGCAATGGCAAAATCCTGAAAATCGATCCCGCAGGCAAGATCGAGACCTATTACGATGCGCAATCATGGGTTGCAGGCCTGCATTTCGACGCGGCAGGCAATCTGATTGCGCTCAGTCACCGCGAGGGCCTCATCAGCATCAGCCCAGACAAGGTAATGACCGTGCTGGCCAAAACAGATGCGCAAGGCCATCCATTTCTGATCCCCAACGGCCTGGACATCGCAAGCGATGGCAAGATCTACTTTTCCAACACCTCCGAAGTCGCCCGTTACAACATCCGTTATGGCAAAAAGATCATTTTGGAGATGCAGCCACTCGGCGGACTCTATTGCTACGACCCCGCCACGCAAAACGTCCAAACACTGATTGCAGGCACCTATTTTGGCAATGGTGTGGTGCTTTCTCAGGACGAGAGCCATCTTTTGATGGTCGAGACATCCCGCTACCGTGTACTTCGCTATTGGCTGAAAGGTGCGCAAGCGGGCCAATCGGAAGTCTTCTTGGACAATCTGCCCGGCTTCCCCAACGGGATTTCGCTGCGCGACGATGGCAGTTATTGGCTGGGCTTCTCGACGATTCGCACGGCAGCACTCGACGGCATTCACTCCAAGCCAGGCATGAAGCGGTTTGTCTATGGCTTGCCGAGTTTCGTGCAACCCAAGGCCGCACAATTTGGAATGGTGATGCAGATCTCAGCCGAGGGCGAAATCCTGCAAACCTTGATGGACACCCAAGGCAAGGTGATGCCCGAGGCTGGCGCGGTCCGGGAATACAAGGGTTACCTATACATGGGTGGCGATGTCGTGCCCCACATTGGGCGCTACCAATTGCATTCGGGCGCAATTAAAGTTGCGCAATAAGGCGTTGGGCAATGGAAACTAAGACCGCTTCCGTTGCATCTGCCAGCCCATCCCGACCACAATCCTGCGCGTTTGGATCGGCCCATAGGCATAGGCCGTATCAAAGCTGTCGCTGAAAGGATGCGCAGGATCGACCAAGGGGCTGGGCTGTGTGTAGTTGAGCAGGTTGCGGCAACCCAATTGCAGGCTCAGTCCACGTCCCAAGTCGCTGGAAATCTGGATGTTTTGCTCGGTGAACCAGTCCGAGCGCGTAGGCCGCTCAAAGGGTGGGGCATAGCTCGGCAGGTGCATCGGCCCGATGACCTTGCCGGTGTAGCTCAGGGTGCTGCGCAGCTTGGTGAATTTGTAGCCAAGGTTGAAGACGCCTTGGAAGATCGGCGTGAGCAATTGTGCTGCCCGATCTTCGCCATCCTCCTGCACAAAGGATTGCATCCATGTGCCACCCAAGTCCACGCTCAAGGGAAACTTGAAACTTTGGCTCCATTTCCCTGAAATACCCCTGATTTCCGAAAATCCTTGGAGATTTTTGTAGATGATGAGGCCAGGATCGGTTTCATAATCGGGCAGGATGCGGTTGCTGAAGTGCGCATAAAAGGCATCGACATCGACCGTCACGGCGCTCTCACCGATGTTGAAGACGTGGTTGAAGTTCAGATTGAGGTTGTAGCTGCGCTCGGGGGCGAGCGTGCCCTC